>NZ_BAABFL010000332.1:0-5787 GCF_039540975.1 Kistimonas scapharcae | reverse complement strand
TGCCTGAAGAGCACAGGGGACGCTCTCTTCATTCAATTTAGCCTTACTTCTTCAGATCGTTAAGCGGGAGTTAAGGCAATGTCGACAAGCCATGATTCTTACCACTTTCTTATGCCAGCAGATCACCATGGTTATTCCGGTGATGGCAATGGTGACTCACGCGATTCAGGAGGGTTTCTCTCATGGAGCGTCTGATTAAGCTGGCAAGTTGGCCTGGATTGATTATGCTTGATTCCCGGTACGCAGCGGCCATTACTCCCATTGGCGCAGAGGACGGGTAATGATCATTTTTTTGGATGTGAAGCTCATCGGCGGTTTGTACTTCAAGCATGAGTGGCGTTGCCAGATAGCGATTGATGAAATGAAAACCACGCTGGAAGCGCTTCATCTCTGCATTCAGAAGGCCATTAAATTTGAAAATGACCATTTATACGAGTTTTTCATTGCCAGTTCGGCAAGGAGCCCTGAGCGGGTAAGTTATGAAGTCATGAATGGTCGATGCATGGAAACCTTGGCGAGTGACATGTTTCCCTTGTCTGGCAATCGAAAGCTGTTTTACTGGTTCGATTTTGGCGATGACTGGATGTTCCAGATAAGCTGCAGTAGTAAAAGCCCAGAAATGGCAGCGCCGCGTCTACGTTATCCCAGGGTTGTCAGCGAGGAAGGCAAGAAGCCTGTGCAGTATCCCTGAGTGGTTATGAGGTTTCCCGCATACCAGTATGAGATCCGTGGGTATCGGGATAGGTTTCTGAGCCGCACTGCTAAACGCTTTGGTTCGTTGAGAGCCGGTTCCCCAGGCGGGGTGCACCTTGTAAACGTTGTACGGTTTTCAGACACTGGCAGTGAGGGTGCCATTTGCTGACAGGATCGGTTTGTTAAAGCCGCCTCCCTGCGACAGGCGCTTTAGCATTGCGCTTCGACCAGGCGTTTCAGCATGCCCTTCATGTCTGTCACGTCGGCTTTCACGCTGGACATGTCACTTCGCATTTCGCTCATGCCGGATTCCAGTTTATCCATTCTGCCATCCAGTTTATCCATTCGTGATTCGATGTTATCCATTCGGCCATCCAGTTTTTTCACCTGAATATCCAGTTTGCCCATCCGTGTGTCGAGTTTATCCATCCTGTTGACCACCTGGCTCACATCAAACTTCAGGTCGGTCATGGAGACATCCAGTGCATGCATCCGGACATTGATTTGATGATCCAGCCGGTTTAGATAATTGCGCTGATCTTCAAGCAGGGTATTCAATGCTTCCGCCTCCAGTATCGGTTTCAGTTTTTCCAGCCGTGTGACACGGTGATCAAGCTGTTCCAGCGTGACGTCTGTCATAAATACTCCGTTGCATTGTGGGGTTGTTGGTATCGCGCTGCAGAGTATAGTCAGCCTGTGGCCGTTTGGCGGGCATTGGGTCTTGGCCTGGTGTGGCTGGTAAGAACAAGACGATGGCGGGGGCGCTGAAAAATCCGGACTGGCTATGGCAATGCCTGAACGTAACAGGTTTAATACGCTGCCAGCTTTTTTTGTGATCATGCGGCTATCTTTGTTCTGGCAGGTTGTCCTGCCAGTTCTCTTTCAGTGTTACATCTGCGTGTAATGTTTTTCTTCCAAAACGGATCCCGGTGTTATGGATTATGTACAACTGGTGGTTCTGGCGCTGATCCAGGGCCTGACCGAATTTTTGCCGATTTCAAGTTCGGCGCACCTGATTCTTCCGGCCCAGCTGCTGGACTGGCCTGACCAGGGGCTGGCGTTTGATGTGGCAGTGCATGTCGGCACCCTGGCGGCGGTCATGCTCTATTTTCGCCGGGATATTTTCCTGCTGGTGCGGGACTGGCTGTTGTCCCTGACAGGGAAGGGCAGCACGCCCCACAGCCGGATGGCCTGGCATGTGGGGTTGGCGACCCTTCCGGCGGTGGTGTTTGGCCTGCTGCTGAAAACCACCGGGCTGGATGAGGCCATGCGTTCAGTCGCCGTGATTGCCGCCACCACACTGGTGTTCGGCGCATTGCTCGGGGTGGCGGACTTTCTGGGCAAGCGAACCCTGCGCCTGGATGACATGACGCTGGGGCAGGCCATGATGATCGGCCTGTGCCAGATGTTGTCGCTGATTCCGGGTACGTCCCGTTCCGGCGTCACCATGACGGCGGCGCTGATGATGGGCTTTACCCGGGAGGCTGCAGCCCGGTTCTCGTTCCTGCTGTCGATCCCCGTGATCATGGGTGCCGGTCTGTTGCTGACCCTGGACCTGGCCGGTTCACCAGAACCCGTGGACTGGGGTGTGTTGGCCGGTGGGGCGCTGTTGTCCGGTCTCAGTGCATTGTTGTGTATTCATCTCTTCCTTGGCTTCATCAACCGGCTGGGCATGTTGCCGTTTGTCGTCTATCGCCTGGCGCTGGGTGTAGTGCTCTTGTTTTTTATTCATTGATTGATTGCTGAAATAACATGCGAATTTCACTGTTTTTCAAAGGCGCGGCCATGGGTGCGGCCGATGTGGTGCCCGGTGTGTCCGGCGGCACCGTGGCGTTGATCACCGGCATCTATGCCGAGTTGCTGGTCTCGCTGGGCAGGCTGAACCCGGCGGCACTCCGGCTCTGGTACCGGCAGGGGTTCAGGGCATTCTGGTCACAGATTAACGGCGCCTTCCTGCTGACGCTGTTTGCCGGCATTCTCGCCAGTGTCTTGTCCCTGGCACAGCTGATCAGTTACCTGCTGGCCAGCCACCCGATTCCGGTCTGGTCGTTTTTCATGGGGTTGATCCTGATCTCGGCCGCACGGCTGTGCCAGTCACTGAAAAAACTGTCGCCCACGGTGGTGGTGCTTGGCATGGCCGGTTTTGCGGTAGCCTGGGAATTGTCTGCGGCCGGGGCCATCTCCCTGCCGGATCCCACCTTGCCGGTCTTTTTTGCCGCCGGTGCAGTGGCCATCTGCGCCATGATCCTGCCGGGGATTTCCGGCAGCGCCATCCTGCTGATGCTGGGACTCTACGCGCCAGTGCTGGCAGCGGTTAAAAGCTTTGACCTGCCAGTGCTGCTGGTGTTCTGCAGTGGTTGTGCACTGGGTTTGCTGGCGTTTTCCCGGTTACTGGCCTGGCTGCTGGAACGGGCGCAAGACCTGTGCATGGCGTTCCTGACCGGCCTGATGCTGGGTTCCATCAACCGGCTCTGGCCCTGGAAGCTGACGCTGGAGTGGACCATTGACAGCAACGGTGCCAGTGTTCCGGTGATGCAGCACAACATTGCACCCTGGCATTTCCTTGAGTTGACCGGCGGCGACAGCCAGTGGGCGATGGCGCTGTTGATGATAGGTGTCGGTTTACTGCTGGTGCCGATGCTGGAGAGGGTTGGGCAGCGGTTGGCTGACCGTGAGGTGAAATCGTCTGCCGGATGATGAAGGGTTTTTGAGGCCACGGAGTGTTCGCCAGCAGGGTGTGAAGGTGCGCCGACATGGCGCAAAAACGGTGCCGGTAAGTTCAACTACCGGTATTTATCTCAATGTTTAATGCAATTAGGGTAAGGGAGTAGCAGATACCTAATGGGAACGCAGATTTTAGTCCTATCCGCTTTGGCTATGGTTCTTGTTCGTTAAAAAGTCATATATGTCACTAATATGTGTATTTTCTGTTTACTTGATGGTTTGCTAATATGTGTACAGATACACTATATATAAATGGTAAAAGTGTCTACATGGAGTCAGGATGCTATGGATCAGGCCACTGCTATCAGGCGTCTCTCAGATTTTGACCAGATGGGGCGTTCTGTTTTCACAAAACGGGATCTGGCCAAGATCTTTATTGAGGACAATGCCCGGGCATTTCAGGCAGGATTAGGGCGACTGGTCAGGAACAACATTCTTTTGCGGGTAATGAAAGGGATCTATCTCTTTACATTATCACGTAGCCGTGGAGCCGATGTCTTGGAACGTATTGCTATCGCACTTCGTCGAGGGCATTACAACTACATCAGCCTTGAGTCCGCATTGTCGGAATATGGTGTGATTTCACAGATTCCTGTGGACCGGCTCACGATTATGACCACTGGTCGGAAGGGAGAATATAAAACACCATTCGGCACCCTTGAATTTACCCATACCAGGCGTTCTGTCGCCGACATTATCGACAGTGCAGTTGACCGTGGGCGGCCGTTGAAAATCGCCACAAAGAGAGCTGCTTTCCGTGATTTGAAGCGGGTCGGGCGAAACATGCATCTGGTTGATGAGGCGCTTGTTTATGAAGATGACCAATGACGATTTTGCCCAGCTCGTTGAGCGCATTATGCAAAATGATACTCTCTCGTATATGCGTCCGGTGGTCGAAAAAGAGCTGCTCCATTATGACATTCTCTACTGTCTGGATCAGGCAGGGTTGTTGGATCATTTGGTGTTTCAGGGAGGCACGTCACTTCGATTATGTCATGGTGGTAACCGGTTCAGTGAAGATCTGGATTTTGCCGGAGGTGTTGATTTTTCTTCAGCCTCCCTGGCCAATATGAAAGCCTGTATTGAGGATTATATTGGTGCCCGTTATGGCCTGCAGGTGTCAGTCAAAGAGCCAGCGTCGTTGAAAAAAGACCCTGTCTATGCGGAGATGAAGATTGATAAGTGGCAGATCTCCGTTGTCACAGCGCCAGATCGTAAAGATATTCCCCGACAAAAAATCAAAATTGAAGTGGCCAACGTACCTGCCTATACCCGGGAAGCTCTACCCCTGCGGGTCAATTACCGTTTTCTACCAGATGGCTATGGGGACACGCTTGTGTTTACGGAAACCCTGAATGAAGTGATGGCAGATAAGCTGATCTCCCTGCCAGCTACGCAGAATTATATCCGTTATCGGGATATCTGGGATCTGCCCTGGCTGCAGCAGCAGGGGGCAAAAGTGAATGCTGAACTGGTGAAGAAAAAGATAGTTGATTACAAGCTTGATGATTTTGACGAGAGGTTGGTGTTGCTGATCCAGAACATTCCAGCGATGGTTACGGATGGCGCGTTAAAAAAAGAAATGAGGCGATTTCTGCCTAATGATGTTTATGAACGCACTTTGGGCAAGGAGAAATTCGAGAGTTTTCTTGTAGGATCTCTGCAAACGTTGTTTGAAGGGCTGAAAAAAGAGTTTTATGGTGGAGACGCCTCCCCGGATTTTATTATGTAGGATTCGTTGTCAGGCTGGTAGAGGTGGAGATTTTTGAAGCTGTTTATCGATTGCGAGTGGAACGGCCATCAAGGGTCGCTGATATCTATGGCTTTGGTTGCTGAAGATGGTGATTTTTTTTATGAAGTTCTTGAATGTCCTGAACCCACTGATTGGGTGCGGGTTAATGTTATGCCTGTGCTGGGTAAGGCACCTGTTTCAAAGGATGAGTTCACAGAGTTATTGCGTGAATTTCTTGGTAGGTTTCCCGGAGATAGCCTTGAGGTCATTGCTGACTGGCCTGAAGACATCAAGCATTTCTGTGATGCACTGATAGCTTACGAGCGGAGAAATATTGGTCCCGGCAGCTTTTGTATTACTATTGACCGGGAACTGTTCAATTCTCAATCAAGAGTCCCTCACAATGCATTGGAAGACGCGATTGCAAACCGGCACTATTTTCTGGGACGTGAAGCCGATGAGTGATGCACGGGATCTGGCTAAAGCCAGCCAATAGATTGAAAGCATGTTAGGAACTGCTAGTCGCTTCAACCGTGCGGTCTTGCGCTTACGTTGATCGTAAGTACTCAAAAACTCCTGTGCAGACCACATGGCAGCCAGCATGAGGCGTATTCGATAATATTTGCCAGTCTCGGAAT
>NZ_BAABFL010000331.1:0-5693 GCF_039540975.1 Kistimonas scapharcae | reverse complement strand
TCAGGCGGTAATGGGAACATGGGGATGAGCTTAGGCGGCAGAACGTGAAATCGCCTTATGTACCGGTTTTTGAGTACTTACAACAACTCAGATAGCAATACCATCAAACTCGATACTTTGATTGAGCATTTACAAGGTATCGAATGTCTATCATTTATTCGTTTTCTTCCAAAGGATGCATTAAGGCTTTTTAAGGGGCATATCAGCATGGAACAACTCAAGACAAAAACACCGAGTCCAACAGTTTCACATACAGCAGTGGTATTATCTAGTGAGTCAACTATGGGTTCAACTGCTACCCAATCAGTTAAAAAAGTAGAAACAACTGAACAATATATACAAGATCAGGCTTCTACGAGCCACGCAACGAACCCTCTCGACAAGATTGATTTACCCCAAAGGACATGTACTAGCGAAGAAGAAGCATTGAACTACTTTAACACTTGGGACGAGATAAATGGTTATCAACCGTGCCCATACGCATGCGAAGGAAAAGAAGCGAGTGTGGAAGCCGCTATTCGTATACTCGTAGAACATTTATGTATAGGCCACAATCATAATTACCCCTACATATGTAACAACTGCAAAGAACAGACGTTAGGAACTACCACCCTTAAGCGTATGATTAAACACTGTTCTGATGATCATCATGGCAATACATCCTTCACGATTATTGAACAAATAATCAAGCCTAACAATTATCCGAAAGGAATAATTGATGAAAGAAAATGCCTATCAACCCATATAAGGCAAGATAGTCATGATTCAGATATGAAAACCGAAAAGGATGCTACGCCATCAGAAAACGTACAATTAGCCTCAACAACAGAGGCTGAAACATTGACTGTCCCCAAAAAAGAAAAAGGCAAACGTAAAGGCAGACCTAAAGGCACTCTAAAACGCAGCCTTCCCCCTGAATCACCCGCTGAAAGGAAGAGTTCCAGGCTGCAGCATCAAGAAAGCTCTTCTCATCAATAAACCGGAATTCCGAGTCGCCTGTCACGCAGCAACCGGCTGAGTAACGCTCGCAACGCAGCCGGTTTAAGTGGTTTAGACAAATAGCGTATATCCATACCCTTCAACTGTTCCCGCAACTGGGCCGAACCATCCGCCGTTATCATGACCGTTGGTACAGACAAATTGGCTTTATGACGTAAATCCCGGATCACATCTACCCCATTTGAGCCGTTATCCAGATGGTAATCCACCAATATGGCATCCAGCGTATACGTCAAATGCCTTTTAGCACTCTCTGAGTCAACGGCCGTTAACACCCTGCACCCCCAGCGCTCCAACAACTCCCGCATGCCTTTCAGTATCGTGAGGTCATTATCAATACAGAGAATAGTACGACCTGACATCATATCACCCTTACTCAGGGGCAACGTTGATACGGTAATATCCCTCACCGGTATAGTGCTCCGCTGTCTCAATGGCACCACGATAAAAAACACCGAGCCCTGACCGGGGTGAGATTTCAGTCCGATCTGACACCGCAGGACGCTGGCAATCCCCTGTACAATCGCAAGGCCCAGACCAAAGCCCTGCGATACATGCCCATCCAACCGTTGAAACGCATTAAAAATTTGCGCTTGCCGTTCTTCAGGAATCCCGGGGCCGTTATCCCTGACCTCAATCCTGAGATAATTTCCCTGTCGTCTGCATCCCAGCATCACTCTGCCTGCCGGCGCATAACGGATAGCGTTACAAAGAAAATTCTGCAATACACGGCGCAGAAGCTTTCGGTCACTATAGACACTGTAATGACCGCCCCAGTGGTGAACGGTAACGCCTTGGCTTGTCGCTATCCCCTGGCATTCCACCATCAAGGGCTCAAAAAGCTCAGTCACAGTGAATGCAGAGAAGGATGGCTTTAACTTACCGGACTCAAGACGTGACAGATCCAGCAAATCATTAATGATCTCTTCTGCGGAGCGTAGGGACGTTTCAATATGGCCCGCAAGCCTGGCTTCGTCACTGTCCTTCCCGGTTTGCCCCACCTGCTCTGATAATGTTGCAGAGAACAAACGTGCGGCATTGAGTGGCTGCATGAGGTCATGACTGATGGTGGCAAAAAAACGACTGCGATCATGACTCGCCTGTTCAGCCTGCTGCTTGGCTCTGCGTAGCGCCATGTTTGCCGATTCAAGATCCCGTGTTCGATCAGATACGCGTTGCTCCAGACTCTCATTCATCTCCTTTAGCGCCTGCTCGACGCGACGGAAACCCGTGATGTCTGTAAAACTCATGACAAAGCCACCACCAGGCATAGGATTCCCCTGAACCTGAATAACACGACCATCCGCACGGACACGCTCGGAACGATGGGCATTTCCCTGCGCCATCTGTTTCACTCGTTTTCTGACGTGTGCCTCAATATCTCCGGGGCCACATAATCCCTGCGTCGCATTATGACGAATGATGTCTGACACATGCCGGCCGATACAAATAAATCCTTCCGGGTAATCAAATAATGCGAGATACGTCTGATTCCAGGCGACCAGCCGCAAGTCACGATCAACAACGCTGATACCCTGGCTGACATTCTCCAACGCCCCCTGCAATAATTCCCGGTTAAACCGCAATACAGACGACGACTCGCCAATAATAGTCTCTACATCATCCAGTCCCATCGCATCACCGGACAATGCACTGCGCATGACCACCCGGGCCGATGATCCCCCTAGTACACGTGCCAGTAAACGCTCCGTAAAATCAATCAATGCCTGGGGCGCTTGCTGCTCCCGCAAGGCAGGCTGTGCATATCCGGCAAAGGTTGAGAATGCAGCCGTTGTTTTATCCTGCCCGATAAAACGAGCCGCCAGTGTTTCAAGTTCAGCAACCGTGACGCGTGGCAACCGCTCCTTTTCTTCAGGCAAGGCCGTACCCACAAAAACGGCGGCTTGCTGTCGCTCCATCACCGTCGGCCGAAACCAGAATGAGCCCAGGACAAAAGCAATCAGGTTACCTCCCAAACTCAACAACATTCCCCATGTGGATGAATGCCATTGACCAACATCTGCCACATTGCTATCGACGAAACCTGTCGTTTGAATGACGGGTAAAACCAGTGTGCAAAACCATATCAACATTCCGATTAAAAGGCCTGACAGCACTCCCATGCGATTACTCTCACGCCACACCAGACCACCGATTAAGGCAGGCGCCAACTGGGCAACGGCCGTAAATGAGAGGTAACCGATGGATGCCAGGGACTGTCCCTGCTCAAGCAGCCGATACATAAGATAAGCAAGGAGCAGTATGACCAGTATCAGGCTTCGCCGCAGGCTTAACAGCATACCTTTCAGTTGGGAAAAATCTTTACCTGTAAATGACTGACGACGGACAAGCAAGGGAACGATCAGCTCATTACTGATCATGATGGTCAGAGCAATGGTTGCCACGATCACCATGCTGATAGCCGCAGACGCGCCCCCAATAAAAGCCAGCATAGCCAACCATTCCTGGCCCATGCTTAGTGGAAGGCTGATCACATAAGTATCAGGCAATACTCCCTCAGGCAACAAACGCTTTCCTGCCAAGGCGATGGGCAAAACAAAGATGCCTGCGAGTACCAGATAGAGAGAAAACACCCGCCGTGCCAATTTGAGATGGCCAATATCCGCGTTCTCTACCACCATGACATGGAACTGTCTCGGCAGGCAAAGAAAGGCAGCCATACTGAGAAGAATATGGGGTAACAGGGAAAAAAAATGAATGTTTGAAGCATTACCCTGTGAAACAACACTATTCTGGAACAACCGCCATGGCTGTACTGCATCACCAAAACAGGCATAAACAACAAAAACACCCACAGCGATGAACGCCACCAGCTTGATGACCGATTCCACCGCTATCGCCAACATGACACCATGATGATGCTCTGTCGCATCAAGATGTCGTGTTCCAAACAACACGGTAAAGGCAGCAAGCACCAGGCTGACAATCAGCGCTGTATCATGGCCAGACCGATTGAATGAATCACTAACAGTAAGCAACCCGCTGCCAGCAGACAGCAAGGTATATCCCATGACAATGGCTTTCAGCTGCAATGCGATATACGGCAGGATACCAAGCAAGAGAATCACGGTCGCTACAGCAGCCAACAGTCGAGACTTGCCATAACGTGCAGCCAGAAAATCAGCAATCGACGTGATGTTCTGTTGCTTGCTGATCAGAATCATTCGGGTCAACAAACGCCGTAACAGGATGAAAACCAGAATCGGCGCCACATAGATTGGCAGAAAAGACCAAGGCGCCAGTGCCGCCTGCCCCACCGCACCAAAAAACGTCCATGACGTACAGTAAACGGCTAAAGAAAGGCTGTATATCCAAGGCTGCCAGCGCTGAGCCAGAGTACGGCTATTCCTGTCCCCATACCAGGCAACCGCAAACAACGCACCGACATAGAAAAGAGATACCAGTGCAATCAACACACCTGACATACGGCTCCCTGATTGCCTTTTTCGTATCATTCATAATTGCTATGGCAATCAGACGTAACGCTACCAGAGTTGAAGATTAATAAACATATTGATAACTCAAGTGGAGGATGAGTGCTGGACTACATGCGGATTGTCATCACAAGGCACTATGTGGATAAGTACGAGATTACGACTTCAAGTCTCTGTTAAGATAAAGGACTATCTGCCTGCAGTGTATTCGCTTTACTCAAGCTTAATCTTAAACAAATGCCTGATATCATTGTTTTACATGTCAGCTTCGCGGTGGTAGCGCTGGAGCTCGAGATTGTACCGCTGGAGCTCGAGGCGGTACAGCAGGAGCGCTAGCAGCGCCTAAACGCGATAATGAATCATCTTCCGGAGCTTCCTGTAAAGCTGGTAACCTGCCAGAAGCTTGGAATCTTTCCATTTCTCTGCGAAATTGATCTATTTTAGCTTGGTACATTATTTTTCGATGCCGTTCGTATCCACGCCGATCATGCTCACTGCGTTCAGTCTCTGTCATATTAACCCACCCTCTTCGATCCCTCCGACTTCCATCATCCCTCCGTGCAAATCTGCAGTTATAGTAGTCGTCGTGGGTATCTGCTGCTTGTTGACTTCTATCAGCAATCTTAAAGTGCTGCAAACAGACCCAGCAGAGGTCATGTTCACAACTGCCTCTATCAGCCGCTTGGTTGTAGTCTCTTTGATCGCCAGAACGTTTGATGTGTAAACAATCTTCCCGATCATACTGAGGATCACGGCTGATTAACTGATCGCACTTGGGACAGGGACGAAAAACCTTATCATCCTGTAATGCATCTTCATAGGTGCTGATTTTGGAGCGTAAATCCGCAATTTCCTGCCGGTGACCTTGATTAGCGGCCTCTTCACAGGTATGTCCATTATGAGGGAGCATTAAACACATGGCGCAAAATTCATAATCGCAGGATGGACACTGAACTTTAGAACTGGTCGATTCCGGTGTACTAATATAATCTACTTCAGTTGTACATTGCGGGCATGGAGGATGGAATGTCATGATTGAAAACATAAGGCCTCCTTGTGTTGCTCTTTGTCGTCTTTCGCCATCACAAAATTGATGGAGCATTATGCGCATTTCATTGTTTCTTTCGAAAAAGGTTTCTAAATCACAAAGTCTTACTACCCTTAACTCCCGCTTAACGATCTGAAGAAGTAAGGCTAAATTGAATGAAGAGAGCGTCCCCTGTGCTCTTCAGGCAAAAT
>NZ_BAABFL010000330.1:0-5594 GCF_039540975.1 Kistimonas scapharcae | reverse complement strand
TGGGTTACATGGCTGCGCGAACCTGCCCCATGCCAGCAAGGCTTCTCAAGCTGGCTGAGCCACAGTGGTAATCAGGAAAGGTTAACGTTGCCCCCGCTAATGCTTACCATCCGTGCCCAATGAATTATTTATATCAGAAACAACGCCGATAATGGCGGCTAAGTTAACTCCAGACACTGTTCCTGCCGGTGAATTTTTCTTTTTTGGGTAACCATTTTTACCGTTCAACTGAACCCCCCACCATAAACCGAGGCAAAGGATATTGCCTTATGTAGGTGGAGGCTCGATTGAAATTCTCTAGCACCAGATAGTTTATCCAAGCCTCTACAAAACTGATTATTTGCTGATCCGCTGCATCAAGATTTATAAATCGTGGTTATCAAACGTCTGATAAACCGCATTAATCAATATCTCAGCCCTTGGATCAACCAGCACATAAGGCCCCATGCGATTGGTGACAAAAGCAAAACCGATCTGCCGGTCAGGATCTGCAAACGCCAGCGAACCGCCAGCGCCGGTATGCCCAAATGCACGACGGGACGGACCAAAACCAGCTAAGGGATGATCCGGCTGGCCGAGCATAAAGCCCAGCCCAAATCGGCTACTGCATTTCAGCACAGCATCGGTGCCACAGACTTGCTCCTGAATCGCTTCATCTAACAACTGATCATCCAACAGCTGTCCGTTACCCGCTGACAACAAACCATAGACTTTGGCCAACGCCCTCGCTGTTCCATGGCCGTTGGCAGACGGAAGCTCCATACGACGCCACTCCGGCCGGTTGGCACTGATGAGTACACTCATCGGGTTACTGAATGCACGGGCTGTTACTCCAGTGGGATTTCCGGTCATTTCCCGAAACAACAATTGGGCGGCTTTATCACCACGTACCGGTTCGCCTTTAGTCATTCGGGCAATCAGTCCGTGATCGTCATCGGGAATACCGAACAGAAAACTCTCGCCCAATGGCGCCATGATATTACGCTGCAGCCATTGCCCCATACGCTCACCGGCTACCCGGTAAAAGAATTCGCCCAGCAGCCAGCCGAACGTAATCGGTGCATAACCATGACGGGAACCCGGCTCCCACCAGGGGGATTCCAGCTCCACCCAGCTCACCATGGTTGACCAATCGAAGAGATCCTCATCCGGAATGCGAGGATGAAATGCTGACAGCCCTGCGGTATGGGTCAGAATCTGACGAAGCGTAATGCTCTCTTTGCCATTCTGATCAAATTCAGGCCAATAGTTGGCAACCGACGCATCCAGCGATAAAAGCCCTTCCTGTACCAGCCGCAGCATGCAAAGGCTGGCAACGCCCTTGCCACAGGAAAATACATTCACCAGTGTGTCATGGTGCCAGGGTTCCGTTCGCTCCTTGTCCATGAAACCACCCCAGAGGTCCAGCACCGGCTCACCGGCAACCGTAACAGCCAAGGCTGCGCCCAGCTCTTCCCCTTCGGAAAAGAGCTGTCCAAAGACTTCCCGTACGGACTCAAAACGCAGATCATGGTAGCCACGCACACCGTCGGCCGCTGTCATGCAATCTCTCTCCGGTAAGGGGGCATGGAATTCAGCAATGCCTGTCCATAACGACGCGTCACCAGACGACGATCCAGCACCGTAATTCGACCGGTATCATCCTCCCGACGTAATAATCGACCACTGGCCTGAACCAGGCGAATGGCAGCATCCGGCACGGAAATCTCCATAAACGGATTACCACCACGGGATTCAATCCATTCCGACAAGGCCGCTTCCACCGGATCATCCGGCACAGCAAACGGAATCTTGGCGATGATGACGTGCTCGCAGTAAACCCCGGGCAAATCGATACCTTCCGCCAGACTGGCCAGACCAAAGATCACACTACGCCCCTCATCGTCAATGATCTCCTTGTGCCGCCGAATCAGCTCCTGCTTGGTATAGTCATCCTGCAGCATCACCCGGTCACGGAACTCGCCCGTCAAACCGAAATAGACATCACGCATCTGCCGGCGGGAAGAGAACAACACCAGAGCTCCCTGCACCTCACCAATCAACGCAGGCAGCTGCTCAATGATTTCTTCAGTATGTCCACTGGCATCACCGGGATCAGAGCGCAATACCGGGACTGACAGCACCGCCGCATCCCCATGACGAAACGGACTGGGAACACTCTGGCAGTTAGCGTCTTTTGGCAGCCCCGAACGCGTGCGATACCGGTCAAACTTCCCAAGCGCCGTCAATGTCGCCGATGTCACCACCACCCCATAGGCCGTATTCCAGAGATGCTGTCGCAAGATCTTGCCAGCAAGAATCAGGCTGCTGGAAACCACCAGGTCCTGACTGCCATGGTATTCCACCAGACGCAACCAACGGGCGACCGGCGGCTCACCTTCCGGATCAGCAATGCTCCATGACTCCCACAACGCCAGGTTGTTCTGCAGACGCAGCAGCATCATCCCGACCACCGGAAATACCTGTTCGGCATGGAGTCGGTCGACACCGCTCACTTCATCATCCATGGCCGATTTCAGCTCAGCAACAATGCGATCCGCCAAATCCACCGAGGCACTGAATCCGGATTTCAAGCGCCCTGCCAGCTCCCGCAATTCCTCTGGAATCACACCATCGGGAAAACGATAGAGCAGGGTTCTGCCCGATTCCGTCTCTTCTTCCTGACGAAACTCAGCCGCCGACATCAGCGCTTCGCGCATAAACTGCTGATCGGTCACCAGCTCCTTGTATTTACCGGCCAGACGCTCAAACCAGCCACCAATCTCACCCGGTAACGGATGCTGCGCCAGGATTTTTTCCAGCTGTTTAGTCGACTGTTCCAACCAGCGACCGGTATCGCCCAGTTTAGTTTCGCAGGCGAAATGATCTATGGCCTTGTCAGGTAAATGATGCCCTTCATCGAAGATATAGATGCAATCCTTGGGCGGCGGCAGGATCGCACCACCACCCAGCATCAAATCTGACAGCACCAGGTCATGGTTGGTGACAATGACATCCACTTTATCCAGCGCACCCCGCGCCTTGTAGAACGGACAGTTGGAAAAATGCGGACACCGGTGACCACTGCACTGGGCATGGGTCGCCGTCAACTGCTGCCACTGTTCATCATCCACGGCTACTGGCCAGCTGTCCCGGTCACCGTCCCAGCGGCTGCCCGCCATGGCACCGAGCATCTCTTCATAGAGCTTCTGGGCGTCTTTATCCAGGTCGATGGAAAATCCTTCTTCCTGAAACAGGGCCATGGTGGCAGAGGCCGCCTGGGTGGATTGCAGCAACAGATCCAGCTTCTGCAGACACAGATAACGGCGACGTCCCTTGGCAAGGGCAATGGAAAAATCCAGACCGCTGTGCTGGCGAATCTCTGGCAGATCTTTGTTGATGACCTGTTCCTGCAGAGCGACAGTTGCGGTCGCGATCACCAGTGTTTTATCCATCGCCTTGGCAACAGGAATCGATGCCAGGCAATAACCGACCGTTTTACCGGTACCCGTCCCCGCTTCCACCACGCAAACGGCAGGATCCGAGGTGCGCTTGCCGCTATCGTCCTGGTCAATGGCGCCCAGGGTCTTGGCGATCTCGGCAATCATCAGCTTCTGGCCAAGCCGGGCCTTAAGCTCCTTGCCATTCAGAAAAGACGTATAGGCTTTCTGGATCGAAGTTTTGATCTCGTTACTGAGCATTGGCGACCGTCAGTGCTCCTGTACCGGCTGCTGACGCAACATCAGCGTCGCCATGTGGAAAAAACCGAAGACGAGTATCAACAGACAATCCATCACAAAACGGTCACTCATGGCACGGATACGCTCGCGCCAGATCGCCACCTCAATTCCATGCACCAGCAGGATCAAACCACCGGCAATCAGGAAAATGCTATCGAGAGGGGCCGGAAACGGCATGAAGAAATTCAGGATGACACCCAGCCAGAAGCCCAGTGTAAGCAGTTGACCAAGCGCGAGCATTGCTTTCATGAATGACCTGCAGGAATCAGGGAAACAAAGCAGCAGTGTATCGCAACTCCCATAAAAAGACTGTATCTAGATACAGGTAAATGATTGCAGTTTTTGCATAGTGCCGGGTGACATTCCCCACTGTAAAACTGTAACTATCCCAGACAGGCTGGCTACGGGGTGTGGTTTTGGCGATAATCCGGAAACCGAATGTCGGAAACCTTACCAGCAGCATGACCACGCCCGAACACAGCCCCAACCACGCCATCATCGCCGTACTTGAGCAATATCAGCCGGCAAAACTGCTGGTATGTGCGGATGCGATGCCTGCCGTCGTGACTGCCTGGCTGACGCAGAACACGGATTGTGATTGCACATTGATCAGGGATTTATCAGACCTCTCGGATACGGCGCATTTTGATCTCGCCATCATCGCTGAGCGCCTGGAAAGTCTGGACAAGCCGACGGCTATGACGTTGGTGGCAGGGCTTCGAAACCGATACTGTGAACGGATCGCGCTGCTGCTTGATCCAACCGCTGCCGACAACTGGCTCGATACCGACATCTACAGCCTCGGCCTGCGGATCAGCGAACGTTTCCAGCGCGACTGTCAAACCCTCTGGTTCTGCACCTACGACATCGCCTCCTACAAAACCACACCGGACTGGCTCAACGCAAAACACTGGGCCAATCCGGAACATTTTGGCAAATACTGGTGGTAACCACCGTCTTATGACTGAACAACACATCTGCCCCTGCGGTACTGGTGCCGCCTATGACGACTGCTGCGCCCGTTTTCACCGAGGCGAGGCCCGACCGGAAACCGCTGAACAACTGATGCGTTCCCGCTACAGCGCCTGGGCGTTGGGATTGATTAATTACATCATCGCCACCACCTGGCCGAGACAACAACGCTATCTGCAACACAAGGCACTGCAAGACTGGGCTGATGCGACAGAATGGCGCCAGCTGGAAATCATCGATACTGACAAAGGACAAGTCGACAACACCGCAGGCGAGGTGGAATTCCGGGCAACCTACCGCTTAAAAGCCAACGGTAAAACCGATGTTCACCAAGAACGCTCCTCGTTTATTCGTGAAGAAGGGCAATGGTTTTTCATTGACCCTACCAGCGCAACCGGCTCAAATACCGGTAGAAACGACCCTTGCCCCTGCGGGAGCGGCAAGAAATACAAAAAATGCTGTATGAATAAATAACGTGTTACAGAAAACCAACCTGAATCTGTAAGAGTTGTAGTTCAGATTTATCCGGATCTGTTAACTTTCCCCAAAACGTCATTCTCCGGGAAGGTCTGAACTACTGCTCTGTCAATTCAGCCATTTCAAATGCTCCATACTCAGATACAAGTTTCTCAAAAACGCTCTCAATGATAATCTGACACCAGTCAGACTCAACATTCTCACGCCTTGTTTCATCTTGAGGATAAGTCTGCACTCTCTCTTTAGCTTGACGCATCAATCGTATTTTTTCCTCTCCTTTCAAGCTTGCAGCCGTATTTTCAACAGCTTGTTTTTCAGCAGCCATTTGAGATGCAAAGTAATACCCCCCCTGTGCCAGCATAGTTGTCGCCTCTTCTGAAATTTCCAACTTAAACAGGGGGTGGTCAGTGAGTAATCAATGACCCG
>NZ_BAABFL010000329.1:0-5330 GCF_039540975.1 Kistimonas scapharcae | reverse complement strand
GACCAGGTATCTTGGATGGAAGCGTTTTCTTAAGACTGAAATCTTCTCAGAAGATGGGTTATTAGAAAGGATTTCAAAACACTAGGTAAAACCACTTTTAAGCTAAACACCGCCAAAGCAACATATTAGAAAACGTCATATCATACGGCATACGACAATTTATGAATAAAATTATCACACTAATTAGCGTGCTTTTTTTATTACTGCATAACCATAGTGTTTCTGCTGAACCTGTCTCGACAGAGAATAATGAAAACATACAAAGCACAAGCCTTTCTGAATTACTTATTCGGTTTGTTTCTGGCGCAGAATTCAATGCAACAATTTATTATGGTGATGTTAGCGATAGCGTGGAAAACCTAAAACGAGTGTGGACCTTTTATGAACGACAACATCAGTTTTGGCTACCAGTAGGAACGCGCGTATTAATTATTACCTATGCATCCCTCCCCACCGGCTGGGAACTTCTGGCGGCCCTTATGACAGGTGATCTGGATATCCCCGAAGAAGCCGTCTGCCACTACTTTACGGTTCAGGCGGCAGGATTTTCCACCGTGGATTACCGAGGGACATATACCTATCCTGTATTCCATATTTCAGATCCAACCGTCTTCAAGCCTCTATTTAACTCTGAAGACAACCATGTTACGACTTCAGGCATATGTCACTGGCCGGATCCTGTCTATGAAAATTTCGCAACACAGGAATAACATGGTAGGCCTCGCTAAAAACACGCCCCAGTCTATTTCCAAAACCTTCCCATGATTGAATTACCCGTTAGAGAGGGCTCGTATCGTTATAAGGGGCGTTCATACCCACGCCCCTTGAGAAAGAATCACTTTATCAACGTGACATTAAATGATTAAGGTAACAACCGCGCGCATATTAAAAGCATGCATATAAGCAGAGGTGGAGACCTGCGTTTTATCTATAGTCAGCAATTTGACAATATGCTGACTATAGATAAAACATTCACACTCTTTGCTATCTCATTGTTTTTATTCATTTATAAACTTTACCACAACCTAATTCTGGACAAATTTACTCGTATTAACCTATACATTCTCGCCTTGATGCCATTGGAGTTAAAAAAATGGACAACCTGTCCCATTATGTCATCCGCAGCGGCACAGAAGGCGCAAAAAGAATGCGTCTGATAGCCCCGCTTATCGCTACCGATACCAACGCCCTGCTTGACAGAGTTGGGCTGAATAATGGCCTTGAGTGCCTGGACATAGGCTGCGGCAACGGTGCGGTTTCACTTGAACTCGCCCGGCGGGTCGGGCCTGACGGCCATGTAACAGGCGGTGATATTGATGACATCAAATTAACCATGGCGCGCACTGAAGCTCACCTGCAGGGCATTGAGAATGTCACGTTCAAACACATGGATGTCAGAAACATGCATGAAAACTGTTGTTATGACGTGATCTATGCCCGATTCCTGTTGACTCACCTACCATCTCCATCCCAGGCGCTGAATGTGCTTTATCAACACTTAAGTCCTGGCGGCAGCATTATTCTTGAAGATATTGATTTTAAAGGTAATACATCTTACCCAGACTGCCCGGCACTTGAGCGTTATCAGGCGCTCTACTGCACTTGCGTCAAACAGCGGGGAGGAGACCCTTTCATTGGCATAAAACTACCGTCACTGCTGAGGCAAAACCATTTTACAAATATCAGGATGGCGGCGGTACAGAATCTGGGCATGGAAGGGGATATTAAGCTGATCAGCGCGATCACCATGGAAAACATTGCTGACTCCTTACTGAATGATGGTCTGGCCAGCACATCCGAAATCGATGAAATCATCACTGAACTGTATGCTTTCGCAAACAACCCTGACACCATTGCCGGTATGCCACGTGTCATCCAGGCTTGGGGCTACCGACCAATCAACGAGTAAAGGCCGTAACCCCATAGTAAGGCGCTTACTAACTACACTTACTCTGCCTACATCAACAAAAACGCCACAAAATCGTCATAAAACCTAAAAAATACACATCCCATGCACGTTTTTGGAAGGTTGATTTAGCCTTTCTTGTGGGAGAAACCCTGACCGGTAAATTCAGTCGTTAACAACTCATCCAGGGGCCTGTTTTCCTCCATAGCCCGGCACTGAAGTCGGCGCCAGCGGATCGCATATTCATCCGCTGATTCACGTACCAGAAACCGGAGGGAAACACCCGCAACAAAGACCACAACACCGGCCAGGGCAGGTATAGGTGACTCAATAGAGAACACCAGAGTGATCAACTCATACCCTATCAAGCTCCCACCCACCATACCGGCGACAAAGGACATATGACTTAACAAATTGTCTGCGAATACCAGATTGGCAATTCGTTGGTTACTAAGACGACCAAGAAACCAGCACCACACTGATCAACTCCTCCTGTATTCTGCTGCCAGAAAGCAGAAAAAGAGCCTACATTGCAGGACTAAACCTTGCGCGCTCTGAATGCATTAAAAAATATGCTATTGATGGATACGCTGAATACTGTCAACGATGGCTATGATTCTTCAAGGTGAGATCCCCCATGACTGCCTATCCGGTCAGCCGCAGTATTGGCAGATGCATCTGCACACAAACAACCCTTTATCTCATTTTTCATAAGCGACAGATGGTACACGCTTTCAAAGCCGCTTCAATAGATCAATCCCATCACTCCTGAAGATGGACAAATAACACGATAAAGCACTGATCTTCCACTATGGCCCACTTATTTTTTCTTCGCACCTGAACCACCACGATAATTTTTACGGTGCATTCCCCAAATCAATGTCGTTCTGCAGAACGATTGACTTACCTTGGGGGCAAAAACAGGCATTTCCCCCCCCCATAAATATCACTATACCCATGCCATGAATGCGTCGCTGTCACTATCAATGACGAACCCTACCGAAAAATGACTCTCGCCTCGGCTATCCCATAGACAGGCACAGCGCCAGTACAACCTGCCTACGTACAAAACCGATACACCGATGATCGCTTTTTTGATCTGCGTTAAAACATGCCAGGTATCCTTTCGGCATATTAATGCCCTTCTGCGACTATTGAACTCGCAACAAAAGGAAGATCATGTTGTACACATCGCTTACCAGGGCATTTTGCCTGGGTGGTATGGTATTGTTTATTGCCGCCTGCCAACCCGACAAGCCCTCAATGACTGCACCTGCTGCTTACACAACAATCAATACACAGCAGTTGTCACAAAAGCTGACGACATCCCAATACACACTGATTGATACCCGAAGTCCCGATGCTTTCAATGGCTGGACATTGCAGGGTGAACAGCGGGGCGGGCACATCCCGGGCGCCAAACTTCTGTCTGCTGACTGGATTACCCGTGACCTTCCCGAACTGGACACGGCGTATCAACGCACGGGTATTCAGCCAGACCAATCTATCATCATCTATGGGTATGACCGCGAACAAAGCACGACTGTGGCTAACTGGCTCGTGAGTGAAATGGGGCACAACCTCGATCATATCTCGATCCTGAAAGGCGGCTACAACCAGTGGGCAGCCGTCGAGGCCAACCCCGTCGATCATTTGCCCGGGTATCATTCACTGGTTCCCCCGACGGCTCTTAATGAACAGATCAAAAACAATCCACAACTGAAAGTCGTTGAGATAGGTTGGGATGGCGGCAAGGGAAAATCCTACCGCAAAGGCCATATCCCCGGCGCCTTGTACTGGGATGATCTGGAGTTTGAACACCCCCCCATTTATGAACTCAACGATGTTGAAGATATCCGGACATCACTGCAACGACTTGGCATCGACAAAAATACGCCGGTTGCCGTATATAGCACGGACTCCATCGGAGCGGCCCGTGGCGCATCGGTCATGAAATATGCCGGTGTCAGCGATGTGGTGATGCTCAATGGTGGTAAGGACGCCTGGTCCGCTGCCGGTCTTTTGCTGGATACAGGATGGGTTCAACCCATACCGATAGAAACCTTTGGTGTTACTGGTCCGGGCAATGCCAGTGTCGTGATTGATATCGAGCAGGCCAAAGCACTGCGGAAGCAGCACGATGGCGCGTTGGTCAGCATTCGCAGCTGGGAAGAGTATGTAGGTGATATCAGTGGCTACGGTTATTTCCAGAAAAAAGGCCGGATAACCGGTGCGCTCTGGGGACAGTCCGGCGACTCTGCCTGGGATATGAACGACTACCACAATCCGGATCACACCATGCGGAACTACCGTGAAATTGAAGCTTTCTGGCATCAGTGGGGTATCCACCCGGACAGCATGGAGCTGGCGTTCTATTGCGGCAATGGCTGGAGAGCATCTGAAGTCTGGTGGTACGCCCAGGCCATGGGATACAAAAACAACCAGATATACAGCAGTGGGTGGATGCGCTGGAAAAATGATCCGGAAAACCCCGTATCAACGGGGAACATCACCCGAGAAGACAGCCTTAAGGCCTGGCGTATTGCCTCGGGAAACCACTCACCGGGAGTATTAGCCGCCGAAAAAGTCGACATTGTTACAACCCACTGATGTAAAAAAATACCCTGCCCTCTTTCTATAGAGTGTTTGGAAGGGGGCATTTATGAAGCGGTACCCGTTTGTTCCAAATCCAGCAACCAGCCAAGGACAGTAATATTATCGCTAGATCCTGAGCGGAAAACCTGTTCTGCCAAATCCTTGGTTACCTTTTTCATACAGCCGTGCTTTGTATAGTTCTCACAAATAAAAGCACCAATATTCCCAACACTATCCACTTCTGATACACCGTCTGAGTAACAGATCACCAAATGCTTATTACCCTGTAGGGACTTCACGCTGGTACGCCCCACGTTAGCTCGAGCTGTCAGCGCGCCACCATAATAGGGATCACCAAATGCACTGCTCATACTGAGTTGGGGTACTCCTTTAGTGCATCTAACTCCCAGGACTTTTTCATGGCCGGGCGCAGTGTCTGCATTCAACGTCCCGCCATACAGGGCTACACGTCTGGCGGTTGCTTTCTCTGTCATCAGCTCTTCTGCACTTAATTGCTTTACGGTACCCGTCGTCGGGGTAATGAGCAGAGTTGTGCTATCACCAATATTGCAGGCGTAAAGATGCTCTCGATGATACAAAAAAATCGCTGCGGTTGATCCATCATCACCGGTATAGCAATGAGTCATCTTTACTGACGTCATAACCAGAGCATTATAAAATGCATCCAACGACCAGCCGGAACGACAGCTTTCACTAAGCTCCCCTTTCAGCACATCACCAAATTGACTAGGGAACCTGCGATTAAGTCCCCGATAATAAGCTAATCTCCTCTCAGCCCTTGCTGGAGATTAGCCATGGACCAACAGCT
>NZ_BAABFL010000328.1:0-5256 GCF_039540975.1 Kistimonas scapharcae | reverse complement strand
CTAAAGCGAAACTTTGTCAGTGTCGTAGCTCTGGCTTGTGCTTTTGTCTGGTTACCAATGTGAAACGTCAACAGCTCCTAGTGATGCAATTACAGACGCTTTCTCAGGAACCATGAATTGCATTGCATGGTAGGGTAAAGGGCTGCTTTCTTCTCTACACCATGGACATTTAAAAAAATGTGAAGCTTTTATTCCTGAAGGCATTATTGAAATACGTCTTTTTTTTGCATCTTTAAAGCAAGATGGACAGATTGATTTACTGCAACAAGTGGTTGTTGTTAGTGTTTCGTAAATTCGTGCCTTTCCACATGGACATAGCGCCTCGGCAAATGACGTTAGACTTTCTTGATCGGATATTTTCAGTTGATAACCAAGGTTTGTCACTACGGTATACTTGGGAAAGTGTGTCACCTTATGCCCTCAAAAACAGGTTCCTTTGTGGTAATCATGTTTTTTTATTGTAACTATCTGGATAGATATTGGTTATTTGTCAGTATTATGGAATAAAGGTTCATAACAAAATGGTTATATTGATATCGTGTTTAAAGCTGATCTGTAATGCATTTGGTATTCCCTTATCGATTTGTTATACAGGCGTAATGAACAGGCAGGAAACTCGGTCTTACTCTTATGCTGATCAATGAAACACTGGTTCCTGAAAGTCTTAACTACAGTTGCTTGATTCTGGCGTTGATATCGCTGTTTCTGGCGTCGATGGCAGCCCCTTGGCGTGCTCTTAAGGCAAAGGCCTCTCGTCAACACTGCCTGTATGCCGCCATGCTGATGTTGACAGGCTGTTGGATACTCGGGGTTCGGTTGTCTGGATCCGGTATTACCATCCATATGCTGGGTATTACAGCAGTTGTCGTACTGTTTGGCTGGAGTCTTGCGGTAATTGCGGGATGTATTGCTCAGTTTTGCCTTGTTTTGCTGGGGCTGGGAGATGGATATAGTCTGGGTGTTAATCTGCTGGTTATTGTGGTTTTACCAGCGACTGTTAGCCGTCTGATACTCTGGATTATTGAGCAACTGCCGTCTACAAACCTGTATGCCTATATGCTGGGGGGTGGTTTTATCGGTGCAATATTGTCGGTTATCGTCAGTGCGACTGTCTTGATCGGACTGTCATTCTGGCCAGGAGCCGAATTGCTGCATACTTCCCTGGCAAATATTGCTCCCTACCTGTTTATGCTGTCCTTCCCGGAAGGGTTTCTCAATGGCACAGTGGTAACCGCTGCTACCGTATTTGCGCCAGATATTGTGCGTACCTTCAATGAGGAAAAATACCTCGGCCGTTAAGCGTCCCGGATATTTTCCGGCTTGCGCTACGACTCCTGTCGGCAGTGGTGCATAATGTTGGGCTGAATTCACAGAGTGCTTTCCGTTGCCGAGTATCATGCGCAGAATCCATTTGTTAAGCCCCCGTCTAGCCAACCAGATCGCCGCCGGTGAGGTGGTGGAGCGTCCGGCATCCGTGGTTAAGGAATTGCTGGAAAACAGCCTGGACGCGGATGCAGATCGCCTCGAAGTGGATGTGGAAGCCGGTGGTGTTAAACAGATCAAGATTCGCGACAACGGCCACGGGATTCCCCAGGATGACCTGGCGCTTTCACTGAGTCGGCATGCGACCAGCAAGATCAGCGCTCTGGAAGACCTGGAAGCGGTAGGGACGTTGGGTTTCCGGGGGGAAGCGCTGGCCAGTATCAGTTCCGTGGCCCGCCTGACCCTGACGTCCAACGTGGAAGGGCAGGAATCCGGCTGGCAGGTGTTTGCTGAAGGGCGTGATATGGAAACGGTGCAGAAACCGGCGCCGCATCCGGTCGGCACCACGGTCGAAGTCCGTGACCTCTTTTTTAATACACCAGCACGGCGCAAGTTTTTGCGTACTGAAAAGACGGAGTTCAGCCACCTGGAAGAAGTGATCCGACGGCTGGCACTGAGCCGTTACGATGTCGGGTTTACCCTGCGCCATAACCAGCGAGTGATTCACCAGCTGCGTCCGGCGAAAACTCAGGCGGAAAAAGAGCGGCGTGTTGCCAGCATCTTCGGGGCGAAGTTTATTGAGAATGCCGTGGCGGTGGATGTTGAGGCTTCGGGGTTGCGTCTTTGGGGTTGGGTCGGCTTGCCGACGTTTTCCCGTGCCCAGGCTGATCTGCAGTATTTTTACGTCAATGGTCGTACCGTTAAAGATAAGCTGGTGGCGCATGCGGTTCGTCAGGCTTACCGGGATGTACTCTATGGTGGCCGTCATCCGGTGTTTGTGCTGTTTCTGGAACTGGATCCGGCGCAGGTGGATGTGAATGTGCATCCGACAAAGCATGAAGTGCGTTTCCGGGATGGCCGCATGGTGCATAACTTCCTCTACAGCACGCTTAACCGGGTGCTGGCAGCAGTGCGTCCGGAAGATCAGTTGCCTCCGGTTGCACAGTCCAAATCAGCGACGATCAGCGGGATTGATGCCGGTGAATTCAGTGGGCAGGGACGGATGGTATTGCAGCAGCCGTCTTCTGGCGCTTCTTCTTTTGCTTCGTCTTCGTTGTCTGCAGGAGGGAGTGCATCACCTGCGCGCCAGAGTTACAGCTTTTCAGCAGAGCGTAAACCTGAATCGATGCCGGTGCGCGAGCAATTGAATGCTTACCGTAACCTGCATGAACCTGTTGAAGCGTCCAGCGACCCTGTGATTGGACAAACTGCTGGTGATGATGAAGATATTCCGCCATTAGGGTTTGCTGTTGCCCAGCTGAAAGGCATTTACATTCTGTCTGAAAACCAGCACGGACTGGTGCTGGTGGATATGCATGCTGCCCATGAACGCATCACCTATGAGCGCATGAAAACGGCCTGGCATGAGCAGGGGATTACAACACAACCGTTGCTGGTACCTGATTCGCTGGCCGTTAGTACTCGAGAAGCGGATGCCGCCGAAGAACATGACGAACAGATTCGTCGTCTCGGTTTTGTCCTTGAGCGTATGGGACCTGAAACACTGGTCGTACGACAGATACCTGCGTTGCTGCGCGGCGCGGATGTCGAAAAACTCGTGCGCGATGTGATTGCGGATTTCACTACACATGGCTCCAGTGATCGTATCGAAGCCCATATCAACGAATTGCTGGCTACCATGGCCTGCCACGGTTCTGTACGTGCCAATCGTCGTCTAACGGTACCGGAAATGAATGCGCTGCTGCGTGATATGGAGCACACAGAGCGCAGTGGTCAGTGCAACCACGGGCGTCCGACCTGGACGCAGCTTTCTCTGGATGAATTGGACAAGTTGTTTTTGCGTGGCCGTTAAAGTGGAATCGATTTAAAGGTGACAATGCTGGCTTTCAGGACGGAAAGTGGTGGGAGCCAGGCAATCAGAACGGCGCAAATGAACAATAACGCACCGGATACTACCGGCTGACTGATGGGAATGGGTTTGCAGGCAGACCCGAATGAGCGCTTGAAGCGGGTACCGGAAATGTCAAACGCGTAGATTTCATCCAGCAACAGGTGGATCAGGAAGCCAAACCCCAGAAAGATTCCCAGCAGCCAGGCAAAGGTGGCACTGACACCGATCACATGCCAGGCGATATCCGTCACAAGTAAGCTGAGCGTCAGGCCGGTCAACAGCGAATGCCAACTGCCGCGGTGTACCGTAAATTGTTTGAACAGCGGTAATGCGAGCCAGCGCAGACAGAGATAGACGCCTAATATAATCAACCAGACTTGTGTCAGTGGCTGGGTGTGACTGAGGCGTACAATAATCACCACCGTCAACAGCAAGGCAATACAGTTAAATACCACTTTCAGGGATGAAGAGTTATCGGCATCCACATCCGGTAGCAGGCCGCCAAGCGTGCCGGTAAGCCAGAGCACCATGCCTTCACTGGTTGTCGAGACACCTGCAGCTATAGCTGCACTGGCAAGTAAACCACTGCCAATGCCCGCGAGGCTTAGGTGGGTATTGAAATTAGCCATTAATTGATTGAGTGTTAAAAAAATGGAAAGGTAGGTATTTTATCGGTGTGGTGAAGAATAATAAATCAATTTTTATGAATGTTTAGATGCTGTTTGAATTGTTGTGCAGAAAATAAATGCGGCTTAAAAAACATTTTTAAGCCGCATGGTAAAAAATTAATTCCTGAATAATTTGAGGATTTTTTCTTTTTGCCGGGTGGACGTCAGCTCAGGTAGGTCATCTAATAATTCTTGTACCAATTTGTCTGCGGTAGAGCCATCTTCTGTTTTAGCAGAAAAATCAATGCCGTATAGCTTTAGGGTGTTTATTATTCTTTCTGCGTAAGAAATACATGAGTCAACTTTTGCGGGGTCATGCTGGCTTTTTTCTATATTCAGAATTAAGCTGAATGCCAATAGGTGAAGAGAGGATTCCTTATCTTCGTCAGTCTCTAAAATCTGGTTTGTGTTGATTTTTTCAGGTAAAGGGTGATGAGTAAAAAGCATCTCCATAGCATCGGGATCCAGATATTTGCAGATAATATGTATAGGGGCATAGCCTTGTGATGTTGGAATGTTGGCATCAGCACCATATTGTAAGAGTTCTGGAATCAGGGCGTTGCTATAGTTGCTGATTGCGAATGCTAAAGGCGTTGCTGAAAGTGTATTATCATCTGGCTTTCTTATCTCTCTTGGAACTGGGTATTGGGATAGAAGGTTCACATTTGCGCCAGCTTTTAAAAGTGCTGACATAGAGTCTCTCATTGGTTTCTCTAAATTCCCCTTTTCTTTTACATAAAAATAAAGGTGGATGACATACATTAACGGAGTGATGTCAACAGTCTGATCATGAAATATGCATCTTGTACATTTATTAACATCTTGTCCTTTTTCAGTAAGTATACGGAGCATTTTGTCATCTATTCCATGCGGGTGAGATATTAATGTCATTAATGGCGATAAGTGGCAGGGAGGACCCATATCGGTGTCTATATCTTCTGGTGTCAGTACTTTTAACGCCTTGGCTGTTTGGCCTTTATTCATGTAGAGCTTAAACCTTGCAGGTGCAGGACGACGTTCTTCACGTGCTTGGGGTTGCGTTTCTACAAAGTACTTGGGGGTTGTTGCTTCTGCTTGTAGCGGAGGAGGCTCGCACTCCATCTCGGACGCTTCAGATCTTTTCTTCTTCTTCTTCTTTTTAACGATCGGCTGATCAAGAGAAGTATTTTCCATGGTAAGTACTCAAAAACCGGTACATAAGGCGATTTCACGTTCTGCCGCCTAAGCTCATCCCCATGTTCCCATTACCGCCTG
>NZ_BAABFL010000327.1:0-5147 GCF_039540975.1 Kistimonas scapharcae | reverse complement strand
ATTTTGCCTGAAGAGCACAGGGGACGCTCTCTTCATTCAATTTAGCCTTACTTCTTCAGATCGTTAAGCGGGAGTTAAGGAATGAAGAAGCGAACGAGCTCGATCACGTCATCATGGTGGAACTGAAGTCAGGCCAGGGGCGTTGTGTGGAGTTGCTTCGGAGGCTGGCTACAGCTGAAATCGTCTCGGGAATTGATGATGTCGTCCATTCCGTCGAAATAAACAGTGGCGAGTTTAGAGAGGCATACAATCGCTTTTTCACCGAGTTCCATAACCTTGATATGTATGAACAAGAGCTTTCGGACAAGATAAAAAAGCATAACGCTAATACTTCTCGGGAGATCAGTCTGCTTGAGCAGATTAATAGTGGCATTGAGGCGTTCGCCAATGAGATTAATCAGTCATTCTCCGGTGTTAAGGTATCCAATCTTCAATCCGTTGAGCTGAGAGTCCAAAAACATCAGGGGTTTACCACTTTGATGGGTGATGTTGCCCGTTTCCGTACAGACATAGACTCGCTGGCCTCTGACTCCTTCTATGATCGCCTGAGGAGCTTTAGTGATAACTACCTGCAAAAGGGCAGAAAAAGAGGACTGCTGGACATAGAGAACATTGTCACAGGTGTAGAGTACATTTACGGTTTTGACGGCCGGAAAGAAAAGACTCAACAAAGCAACGGTACAACCATCATGATAAACACGGTTGTATTGAGCATCCTCCTGGATAAGCTGACTTCAGGCGATCTTAAAATGAGAATGCCTGTGATCTTCGATGAGGCCGCCGCCATTGATGAGAGGAACTTGCCCGCACTTCACGGTATTGTACAACGTGTCGGATTAACCCTACTGGCTGCAACCCCTCACTTTCAAATGCATATTGGAAATTCACTTGGCCACTGGCACTACCTGTTCGATCAAAAGGTAACTGACACTGATCAGATCGGAGACAAGTGTACAACCATATATCATAAAGAAGGTGAATACCTTAAGCGCATCGAACCCATTGAAAAGGATAACCGAGCCAAAGAACCCCAGAATGAACCATTTGTAGTAGAGAGTGAGACTGCATGAGCACTGCAACACACCTCACTATTGCGGCAATTTTTGAGAACAAACGCTTATTCTTCGGGCTGATGGATCGCCACAATACGAGCAACCACTCCAGTGGCTTTTTGTTCCTGATCTCTGAATATGATCATGCCTTGGATATAGCCAGCAAAGGTATGGATTCGGCTAACAGGCACAAGTTTATTGATGCGCTATCTCTCGACAACCTGAAATACAACGAGCTGCTTGAAACCCTCGACTATAACGAAGGACACTTTTCCCTTAACGCCCACGTTGAGGGGCTTCTCCGTCAGCTTGAAGCCAAGCGGATCCGCGAACTATCTGACTACGACCTCAATCTTCTGATCGGTCAGGTCGATGGAGCCTATGCTATGGCAATGGATGTCGGTCACCATCACAGCTTCGACTCAAGCTATAAGGAGATGTTTGAGGCCGTTAGGGATACATTCTACAGTGTTGCCGCAAAGTTGAGAGTCAATGTAAAGTCGCTTAAAGGTCATGCTGGACAGCTAAGTGAAATTGTCGATTCGGTTGACTTTTCTGTTGACGGTCAATATCTGAAGTACCGAAAAACCATGGACCGTATTTCTCAACTGTACCAACGCAATGTATTGCCAACCCTGATGTTTCTGAATCCCGATCTGGATATCAAACGAGTTCGAAATAACAGCGCATTTGTCACAATTCATCGTGAGTCCAATAAAGCCCCTATGAGGGTAATGCAAGAGATAGTTAATCATTTCGACCTGTTCAAAGCCCATGAACAATCTCTGATTCTTAATCGTCTGTTGTTGGACATTAAGAGCTTAGGGCGTGATATTGACTCGGTGGCTGAGCAACTGAGCCGCTACCTGAAAATGGATGAAGAAGACCGTCGCTTTTATAATGCGGCTGAAGAACGTTTCAACCGTCTTAAGGATGTTGTCCGCGAAAACCAACGGGGTCAACAGCGAGGCTATCTTCTACAAGCTACAGACCCTATTTTTAAAGACTCTCATGTTCTTGGTTCGCTTAAGGCTTACCGTATCGGACATTCTCAGGCTGTCAACTGGGCCAAAGATTCTGCATTGGAGAGTTATAAAGAGATTTTGCGTGTTCGGCTTGAGTCTCTAGACGACAAAACAAAACGCCAGAAACCGAATCCAAAGGCCAGCCAAACCTCAGTTGATGCTCGGAAGTCTGAGCGTCTTATGATCACTTTGGACGCAATGACGTTACCTGAGAGGACGAATAATCTCCACGAACTCCTGCATGAGCATCTGGCAAACACCATTGAAGACTACGACTTGTCTTGGCTTGGCGAAGCGGTTGAATACATTAGCACCAAAGGTAAGACGAGGAACGCCATGAGCTGTATATCAGGGCTACAGAAAATAGAACACAAAGGCTTCGAACTTGGATACCGTCCCAGAGAGTTCCAAGTTTGCATTGAAAAGGCAGTGTAGATGGACAAGAACAAGAGTAAAGATATATACGACATTTTCATGCAGGGAGCTTTCGTTAACAAAAGCACCGTACAAGGTGATCGTTTAGTACCTAATCCACTCTTCGATGAGCTGGCCAATGAGTTTAACCGCGATCAGTATAGCGCACTCTACCAGGCTATCGGCTACGAGCTGATTCAGATGGGCAACTGCTTCTTTATAAATCGAATGGGTGAAGCCGGACAGCCGGGGGACGTTGCCATGAAGATTATGGCACTGTTTGACCTCTTGCACCGGGCGATGACTTTTATGTCATGCCGATACACCCAAATCACTGAATTTTCGCTTGGGATCGACTGGGTTACACTCCAGCAATATAATCAAAACGAGGAATTCCAGAAGATTCTGCAAGCTGTTGGCCTGAAAGACAGCTTTACCCGAGAAATAGCAAAGGTGCTGTTTGCTAGGCAGCTAGCAATTAAAAACCATCGTGATCGACTGGTGCTAACCGATGCAGGGATAGCGCTGTCTACCCACTTTTTGAAAGAAGTTACCTCACAGTTGTGAGGTAACTTCTTCCGTATTATTTACTTGCTGCCTAGTACGGGTCACAGCTCTGTCCAGAGCCGCTACCCAAGCATCTTTATACTCTGACGGTGTGCGAGCCTGCTTAACCCCCTCCACAGATGTTTCTCGCTGTGGGTGCTTGGCAAAGTCACTTACTCCACAATGCTGGTTAATGATTTTTGTGTCCCATCTAACACCATTATCTGAACAGCCCTGCATTATCGCACGGAAACTTTTTAGGGGATCACTATTGAAACCAAAAACCCTGGTGCTCAAGGTTTTTTTGGGGGCATAGTCATCCATATCTACTTCAACGATCAAAAGAGGCAAACCTAAGTAACGGATGTAAGCTACATGGAAGACTCTGGGCTTTCCTGTATCTTTATTGATGTACGCGCTTCGATGGGTTATGGGTTTTGGGAGTTCGTAGCATTTGATTGCAATATGTTGATAGCCTTCAAGCTCAATGAGCTGAGTTATAACCTCTTGAAAAAGCTGGAACCTGCTCGCCCCCTCTGCAGACTTCAGATCTCCCTGCGGATCTTCTTCTGAGCGGTTGATACCAAAATCAAGTTCCTGGGATGTACCCTCTTTTCCGGCATGTCCTACACCAGTTCTTTCAGCGGTATTTTTCGCACCAGAAGTCACAGCGGGTGATAGTTTATTCTCCTGCTTTTCAGGCACCAGTTGCGATGGTATTTCATTCCCAAAGGTAAAACTGAAGCCTGCTTCGCTAACAATATCCCGTTTTCCACCCAACTTGGGAATGCTCTGTAAATCCAGCAAGGGATCCTGATCTGGTTTATCGACTACAGGCCTTCTTTTATCTTTCGGGTCAACACAAACCACTTTCTTAAGGTTAGGGTGAAAAATCAGTACTTTGTTCTGGTAGAAAAAAGAAGGGTTATGAAGAGCAGTGATTTCCTGCGTATAAAATATATCTTCAACCTGATCACCTACTGGCCCTGCAACTTTTGCTACCCACCCGTCCAAACACGGTGGCTCAAAGTCAAAAGACCATTCAGATCTTCCACACAGGAGTAAAGATTCATAGATGCTGCTGAACCCTTTTCTCGCCCTTTCATCAAACAATAACCATATCAAATGAGCCTGAGCACTCCGTGATTGGAGACTGGATACGGAAAAGTCTGACAACCTGTTGAAAGTGATAGTGCTTGTATTCTGGTCCTGTTCAGTTGTCGCCAGGCCTTGCAAGCCATTAGGCCGTAGCGCTGTTCTTGTCAGGTGCGTATTGTGAAGGTAAAGGGTTCTGGCCAGTTCTATAGCAGGAATAGCTACACGACAGCCACCGCAATCATAGACAAAAACAACCTTCCCGGTTTGATCTTTGATTTTACCTTTATAACCTTCAAACCTGACTTGCCTTGACTGCCTGTTTTCAGATGAAAAGCGCTTTTTATTGTCATAAGTACATCCTTCAACAAGCATTGGAATTAGTTCAGCGGGAACATCATTTGCCGGGTGCCCATCAAAAGTAACTCTTATATGTGGCCTGAGCTTATGGTTAAACCATTTTCTGGTATTGATCGGACCAATCACTCTTAGGGGTGCGTTCAACGGGAACCGACTCAATTCTCTGCCAGGCCGGGATGTCCATTCGGAGAATTTCCCGTGCAGGCTTCCGACTACGTTGACGGCTGAGACCAGCAAATCGTTCAATTTCACAAACAGGCCTTATGTGTTCATTCCTTTGTGTTAGTTCGGCCATGATACAAGCAAGCCTGCGGGTCTGGTACTCCTCAATAGATTCGCTATAGCGAATAAAAAAGGCATTGCAAAGCGGTAACTTGTTCAGTTTCTTTTCTACCAGACTTTTAACTCCAAGCTGGTTGCAAAACCATGCACGGGAACGGCGGGGCAGTTCAAGCACCTCACAACTCTCGGCCTCTATGACTAGAAACTGCTTGACCAGCTGTCTGTCCCGCACACCCCAATCGACACGTCTGTTTACGTAATTTTTGACTGTGGCAGGCTTGTGCTGAAGTAGCTGCATATTCTGGTTTACTTGAACACCGATTCTGGTCTACTTGAACACCCCCGTCACCTTACGTATTGGCGAGCCTGATTT
>NZ_BAABFL010000326.1:0-5142 GCF_039540975.1 Kistimonas scapharcae | reverse complement strand
GTTTTGTGCAAAAACTGTACTCTGTTGCCAAAAGTACGGCCAGCTTGCTCACATTCCCAAGGTTAAGCGGGATTTAAGGTAAATACCACAAACCGTTACAGAAACTGTTCTTGATGGTAACAACGACTCAAGATACCCTGAAAGCGTCCGGTATCCGGTGACTGAAGACAATCTTTGATGAACCCAATCTGTTTTCAGTCGCCTTTGTCACCGGGTTGTCATGGCTTGGTCATGGCATTGCCATAACGGTTAGATACGCTTAAGCCAATGGTAGCCCGATAACACCGGAACCCAGGCCGAAGGAGATGATCGATGACTTATACTCTCAGCTCACCGACACAACAGCCGGTACAGGATCCCACTAAGGCCCACAACCAGGATTATTTTAACGGCGCCGCTATCGTCACGGAGGACGGCCGTGAGATCCCGATTACCGAAGCCATGCTACAGGCAGCCTTTGAACAGTTTGATGCTACCGGCATCCTGTCCTGCCCAAGCTACGGGTTTGCCATTACTCACTGACAACCCGAAACCCCTGACCTTCAAGCTGGTGCTTAACGTCAGGGGTCGCATTACGCAGACGCACTTTCAATGACTGAAATTCACGCCGTTCAGGATAGGTTTTTCGCAGTCTGTCGAAAACAACCGGAACGGCTTCCTTTCTTTGTCTGAGCGCCAGCCGCAAACGATTATCATCCCGCCTCACATCATAGACTGCGCGCAGCGCTGTCGTAATAGCCTCTTCCGCCTGTACATCGCTTGAGAACGTCATACTCCGTAATACAGGAATCGGCATGACATTGTTGATTCTAACCCGTGTGGGAAACCCGAAATAACGACACATCGCCTGATAAATCATCCCTGTGCCACGAATTTTTGCTTCCAGACTATACCCGGCAATATGGGGCGTACCAATGGCCACATGATCCAGCAACTCAGGATTAATGTCGGGCTCCTGCTCCCAAACATCCAACACTGCAGTCATATCTCCCTGCCTTAATCGATCCAGCAACACGAGGTTATCTACAACCGGTCCTCGGCTGCTGTTGATCAGAATACTGCCTGGGCGAATCAACCCGATACAATGTGCATTCAGCAGATGAAAGGTTGGATGATCGCCATGCTTTGTGAGAGGAGTATGCAATGAAATGATATCGGACTTCGCCAGGAGATCATCCAGCTCAGCCTGCTGTTCGGTTTTCTCGGCCGGCGCAAAAGGATCATGTACCAGACAACGTACACCTAATGCTTCCAGACGTCGAAGTAATCGCCCGCCGACCTGCCCTTTGCCAATAATACCGACAACCTGCTCTTTCAGGGAAAAACCAAGCTGCTCTGACAGAACATTGATCACACTGAGAACATATTCAACGACAGAATCGGCATTACAACCGGGCGCGTGGGCAAAGCCGATTCCCTTTTCCTTTAGCCAGTCTGTATCCACATGATCAATACCACTGGTCGCAGAAGCCACAAACCGTACCTTGCTATTTTCCAGCAATTCACGATTCACCCTGGTGACAGAACGAACCAGCAATACATCCGCATCGGCCACTTGCGCGGCATTCAGTGTACGGCCGGGAACGCTGACGACCTCGCCCAACCCACCAAAAAACACATCCGCCAGCGGGATGTTCTCATCGGCGACAATTTTCATTCAACGCCCGCATCAACCTGATACCCAAGATGACCGGATGGTATAATGCGCCCCGGCATTCCGCAAACCTCCGGCAACATTGACGTTATATATGCAGCACGACGCCCAGGATCTGGTTACATTGTTTAACAAAACCTTCCTTACAACGGAAAATACCGAGCTCGCAGGCGGCAACAAGGAACCGCTTTATCAGCCGGCAACGCGTGATAACCCTACACACCGCATCCTCTTCACCCATGATTATTTTGCCAGCGCTCTCCATGAAGTCGCCCACTGGTGCGTAGCCGGGCAAGCAAGACGCCAGCAAGTGGATTATGGCTATTGGTATGAACCGGATGGACGGACACAAGAACAACAACACCTGTTTGAACAGGTCGAAGTCAGACCCCAGGCGTTTGAATGGATTTTCGCCAATGCCTGCCGTTACCGTTTCCGAATCAGCGCAGATAACCTCATGACTGGTAACAGCGCCTCTGACACATTCAAAGACAATATATTCAAGGAAGTTCAGACAATTTCCTGCACAGGCTTACCTGCCAGAGCGCAGCGATTTACCGATGCACTGGCACAATATTATGGTTGTAACTCTCCACTGGAAGGATTTACACGGCAATATCTTGATTAATAGAAGAGCGCCATCAACGTTTCTTTCTGAAACCGGCGCACTTTGAGTAGCAATACTGACTTCTATCGTTTTTAGAACAATTTAGAATCAAAACTAACGACAAATAACTTTTATATTCCGAAAAAGCGACAGAAGTTATCAATGCACAGCCAAGTAACCCGGCTCCAGCGCTTTATGGCCGAAGCGAAGGAACTGATGATCCTCGCCGCCCCCATTATCGTCTCCCAGCTCTCCATGAGCGGCATGGGATTTATTGATACCAGCATGGCCGGCCAGGCCAGTGCTCGTGATCTTGCCGCCATTGCCATTGGGGGAAGTCTCTGGATGCCCTTCTACCTGCTGGTCAGGGGCACATTGATGGCCACCACTCCCACTGTCGCTCATTTGTTTGGTGCGGGTAAAACAGACGACATTGCCTGTGAAGTTCGCCAGGGGCTCTGGATCGCACTGATTGCGGGCTTGGTTGCCATGATCTACCTGCACAGCACAGAGCCGTTGCTGCGCCTGATGAAGGTTTCCCCGGACCTGATCGTTATCACCGACGAATACCTAAAAGCACTGGCCTATGGCGCACCCGCCATCGCCATCTATCAGACATTGAATGCCTATTGTGAAGGCACATCGGACACCCGGCCAGCGATGGTTTTCAGTGTCATTGCACTGTTGCTCAATATTCCAGCCAACTACATCCTGATTTATGGCAAATTCGGATTTTCCGCCATGGGCGGCGTCGGCTGTGGCTGGGCAACAGCGCTTGCTTTCTGGAGCATGGCGATCATGATGATGATTTATACCGCCTTTGGCCGAAAGCATAAGCCAAGGGGCATTTTTGCGTCCATTGACCGACCTGTCGCTTCACGAATCGCGGAGCACCTGAAACTGGGCTTTCCGATCGGGATGACCATGTTCATTGAGGGCAGTATCTTTGCCATTATCGCCCTGCTGATTGGTCGTCTGGGTGCCAGTACGGTGGCCAGCCACCAGGTGGCACTGAACTTTTCCTCCCTGACCTTCATGCTGCCGTTAAGCATCAGCTTTGCCATCACCATCCGGGTCGGTCAGTCGCTCGGTGCCAACAATCCGGAAACAGCCCGGTTCGCCGCCTATGTCGGTCATGCTGTCAGCCTTTTCTGTGCCTGCCTGAGCGCCGGATTAATGCTGGTCGCCCCTGAGATGATTGCCGGCATTTACAGCCGCAACCCGGCAGTCATACAGGCCGCCTCGGCCTTGCTGTTTTATGCTGCCATTTTCCAGTTTTCTGACGCTATGCAGGCAGCCGCAGTCGGCTCTCTGCGCGGCTACAAAGATACCCGCACACCCATGTTCCTGGTTGTCATGGCCTACTGGGCTGTTGGCTTACCGATGGGCTATATCCTCGGCATGACAGAAATCGCAGGCTCTCCCATGGGGCCTAGGGGCTTCTGGATCGGGCTTGTCGCAGGATTGACGATTGCAGCCCTGCTGCTGGGCCTGCGTCTCTACACCACCAGTCTGAACCGGTGCCGGATGATTACCCCCCAAACCGCCTGATTCATCGTTTAGCCCGCTCACAAATGGGCGATACATAACTCTATCGGCCCACATATTTCACTGGCCGGCAGGATGCCGGCCCGCCTGTCAGAAGGAGCTGTAATGGGTAGTGACAGCAATAACAGCACCCCGTCTACCGACAAAGGTGACGGTCAGGTCGTCGACCTGTTTACCGGCAAGACCTGGAATCCTGACGAAGCCAGCAAAATCATCCGCATAGCCCCGGAGCTGGACGGGCTGGAAATGCTGTACAGCAACGATGCCAACCCAGACAAACTCTTCAGCATGAAAATCCTCTGCTGGGCGCTGAACCAGAATGGTGAAATTGATGCGATGGTACCCTGGCTGAGCCGGCTGGTTTCCTGCCGTGAACTGAATGATCCGCTGAACGGGCACTGGGAAGGGTATTACGATAACTTCCACGAAACGGTGTTTTATGACGCACCGCTGCACAAAGTCGTGGAACTGGAAAGCTCTGCCTCTTATTACGACGCTGAATACATCACTGAAAAAGACACAATTCAGGAAATCCCTGACCCCATTGGCACACATGCAGTACTGACAGGTGATAAATTCCAGACTATTACCCTGACCCAGGTGACCAGCTGGCGCCTTCTGAACAATGGCGCCATCCATGCCATGCTGGCAGACAGTGAGAAGGTGGAAAATACACCAGTGTTAGTAGGTGATGAGAGTCTTTATGCGGCCCAGGAACATTCGGATTTCAAATACTTCTTTCACCATATCATTGCCAACAAGATCAAGGCGGGAGACCCGGAAGCCATGGCAGCCTTCACCCGCCTGCTTGATCTTTAATCACTGAACAATTGCTCAGCTGGGCTGGCAAAATAGTTTTTCCGGGTGGCAGCTATTTCCCGCCCCCTTTGCAATTAGGTGACGCTGGCGCCCGCTTAACCGTTTGCCACTCATCCGGCGTATAGGTATGTAACGCCAAAGCATGGACACCACTTTCCAGCTCTTCAGCCAGAACACGATAGACCATTTGATGCCGTTTAACCGGTAACTTCCCGATAAAGCTGTCACTCACCAGCACCACCCGGAAATGGGATTCCGACCCGGCTGGCACATTATGCATATGGCTTTCGTTATTGATTTCCATATGCGCACCGGCAAATGCCGATGCCAGTTTACATTCGATACGTTCCTGTACTTCCATACTTGCGACCTGCGATTATCGATGTCACTGACCAACGATGTCTGTAAACGATGGTTTTGCATGATAACACACTAGGGGCTGTTGACGTTTCATTGAAAGCCTTGAACCAAGCCTGAAAATCCGCAGTATGTTGCTACCGCTCATGCTTTCATA
>NZ_BAABFL010000325.1:0-5103 GCF_039540975.1 Kistimonas scapharcae | reverse complement strand
GCTGGGTTACATGGCTGCGCGAACCTGCCCCATGCCAGCAAGGCTTCTCAAGCTGGCTGAGCCACAGTGGTAATCAGGAAAAGATTTGAATGCGAATTGTGTGATGCGCGATTTTTTGATTCGCGTGGTTTATCTCAACATAAAAAATAATGTCGTGCTCTTGCCAGAGGGGATGCTTTACATCAGGAACAGAGACAACCATCCAAATCTTCGACAAGCCGTAGCGATATGCCTGCATCAGATCAACTGACATCCATTAAGGAAGAAGATGGCAGTGAAGGTGAGAGTATTGAAAGTAAAGCGATAGTGACGGATTCAATTCTACAAGAAGTAGATGCAGCAGAAGAAAGTGGTGAAGACGTATCCATCGATATAGCTGCCCTGTCTCCTGATTTGGCGCCCCAGGAGCAATTGCTATCCAGTCAGGATGATAATGACATCAATATTCAGAGAATGCTGGCGCAAGTGTTTGGGCTTGAAACTGTACCGCAAACACTTGGCACTGAAATCGCTTTGCCTACCTCATCATCAGACATTGCCGGGATTCAGGGGGCGTCGGTTTTAAGCGGTCAGCAATCGGCATCACAAGCGGGCTGTTCCTACTGGGGCTCGAGGGCAGCCGCGTCAAAACCAGCCTCACCATCACCGGCGCAACAGCCGCTTTCTTTGTCCAGCCCACCGTGTGCCTCCAACGCATCAGGAAAAAGCAGTAACAGTGAGGAGGCATCGCTCGAACCTGAGCTGACAGCGTTAGCTCAGATGCTAGAAATTCCAAAAGGCTCGGATTGGAAGAAAAGTGTACTCAAGCAGTGTATGGACAAGATTCGGGATCTTAAAGAAAAAAATCAGTCGTTGATCAATAACATAAATATGAACAAGACAAAGCAGGCAAACGAGCGCGCTCTCGATGAATCTTTGACAGCAATAATCAATGAAAGTCTCATAATGCTGGGGAAAATAGGCTCACGTAAACAATCCTATGAAAGACAAAGCGAGTTGAGTGTCCAATTACTGTCCCATCATCTATTGCTCAATGCATCCATTTTGATGTTGAGAGCTGTTTTGACACATGAACAAACCACGCCTTCTGGTGGTGAAGCAACAACTTTAGTCAAACATTATCTTGATGCACACTCATCGGTTTTGAAGTCAATCAGAAAAGATCTAAATACTGTAAAAAATGATGTGTTGGAATCAGTTACTCTTGATCAAGAGATAGCTTCAACGATGGAACGCTTGAAATCCTATGCCGAGAAATACAAGGATTTAATAGAAGGACAATCAGGCGAGTTTGATGACGAACCATCGAAAACTGAGTAAAAGTCATTACGGAAAAAATGCCTGCTTGCAGAATACCTACTTCAAACGCTATCTATTTAATTTTTCTTTACATCTTTGGCGGAATTACAGGTGCCATTGGGTGGAATTCTGGTGTTATTCAATGACTCCAGGCCTGGAGTTGGTGGTGAAGCGGGTGACGTTGAAACTGGGCACGCAATAGTCAGTCCCGAATACGGTTGATCATTCGGCTAATCGGCATCCCCCAATGGGGCCACGACGGCGGATACGTTATCCGTTGTGCCTTTCCTAAGCGATTCTTTGGCTATCCTCTCGGCAATGTTAACGGTTGGGTCATTCTCATTCAGCGCGTCTCGCGCAATATCACCGATCTCTTTGGTCGTGAACACCTCGGTCACGCCATCACAGACCAGCACCAGACAACCGGAAAAGTCGGTAAGGGGGTACTGGGTGATTTTGGCGCGTGAGCACACAGCACCACCTAAATGGTGATCAGCTAAAGCCCTTGCCGGTGCAAGATTATTGTTGACCCGATAAATGCCAAGGGCATTTCCAACAAATCCGCCTCGTTTTTCTATCGATGTTTTATAGATTTCATTCTCTGGTTTGGCATCCTCGCTTAACTGAATGTCCTCCCCGTTACGGTTGACCAGAATGGCGCGGGAATCACCCAGGTTAGCAATCCAAAGGTCGTTCTTGATGATCAGGGCGACACAGGCGGTGCTACCGCCAAGTGCACAGTGACTGCTGCGGCTGAGGTCAACGAGGGCAATTTTGATGGCATTCCATATCTTCTCATCCGTCAGGCTTTCCGCATTGTACAATTCAAGCCATTTGGTGAGGAATTTAACGATATGCTGTGCAGCGTGGTCCGCTACCTCCTTCGTTCCATGTCCATCGAAAACCCCGAGTATACTAATCGGCACATCTTCCCCTCCCGCCTTAATCGTGAAGTGGGTGGCAATGTGGGCATCTTCCATGGTGGGTCGTAATCCAATGGAAGAGGCAATGCTGACGCCAGGCAACGTTTCTGACATTTTGCAGGACACCGGGGGAAGTACTGGCTGCCAACTGTCTATTGCTTCCAGTGGATCAGGGTCAGCAGACAGAGCAGGCGTTTCGATGTCATCCAGCGACTGTTCAATCACCCGTTGCACTGGCGATTCTTCTTGTTCTTCTTGTTGTGTCTGGGCATTTGTCGGTTCAGGCTCCGGCACTGCTGTCATTGGGGCAGGACTCGTTTCTGACATTGCGTAGTACATAGAAGGGAGCCTTCCCCACGAATGGCCTGATGTTAGCCATTGACCAACAAAATCACCAGACAGAGCAAGGATGCCTTCATCATCCTCTGTCGGTTGTGCAATCACGTGTTGGGTTGTTGCTTGTTGTTCTGATGCTTCCTGCTGATCATTCTCATCAGACTGAGAAATAATGTCGATATCCTCATCTTCGGAGTTTTCAGGCTCGTTTTGCTCTGCCGCCTCCAGCATTGCTGTGATTGAATCCGTGTCTGACATCGAGTAAAACCCTGAGGAAAGTGATTCCAACGAACTGTCTGATTCGCCCTCATATTCAGAATCATCAGACTGACTAAGCTGTTCGTCGTCATCTGTCGGGCTTGAAATCACGCGTTGTTCTTTCCTTTTTTGCTCTGCTTCCTGTTGTTCTCGGGCATTGGCCAGTGCTTTATCCAGCTTTGCCGCGATCTTTTCAGAGGAAAACTCCAGCCTGTATTCCAGTTCCTCGATTTTCAAATTTTTCTCCATGTCGTCAGAATGCTTTTTGTGAATTCTGTCGCTGGCTGGAACCGCGTATCGATCAGGTCGGTCAGGGATGTGTGGGCAATTCTCTACGGTGATGCCATTGATAACGGTGGTATCAGCGGGGAGCGTAGAAACATCGGGTGATGGTGTTGCCTCAACCCGCTCTGCGGAAGTGCTCGGGCGGTTCATCGCTTCCCGGATGGACTGCCCGAGGGCTGAACAGTCACCGTATTGCGTCTGCGAGGAAAAAAGACGAATGAATCGCTGACTGACGGCTTCATTGCTATGAATCGATTTAAGAGGTTGCTGGCAAAGATGGTCGGAGTCATCGACTTTTGCCTGGCATGTCTTCTCAGGTTTCGATACGCAGGTGTGACAGAGAACATGACCACACGGTGATTCAAACGGTGGAAAGGCCAGTTTTTTACAGTTGGGACAGGCAGGAAGGTCTGCACCGTCAAACAGGACGGGGTATTTTCTAATATCCCGCTTAGCCTCCATGATCTTGCCATAATCCGGGGCAGTGTTTTTTGTGTTCAGGTATTCTGAGCATGTTGCACATTCCACGTCTGGCTTAACGTTATTTGAACACAATTCACAGACCCGGCAGCCACATTCCTTCTGAGAGAGGAATACGGCGTACCCTCCATGGGCGGTGCAAAAGGGCCACCGGCCAGATAAACCGGCTAAGAGTTCTGTTTTGATCTCGGGCGTTAATCCGCCGACTGCCAACGGCGAATCGTTTTCGTTGTTTTTCAGATCTAAAAGTGTTCGAAGGTCGATGGTACTCGATGGGTTGGGCTGAACAAGCAGGCCTGTGATTGCACCCACCACCTCAACATGACTGTTTTGTATGGCGGCATGCAGGGCCGTGTTACCCGTTTCGCTATGGGGTGTCGCCAGTATGTTCAAGCCATTGGCTGCAACGGCGCGGATCAACTGGTGGGTATCCCCTTTTTCTGCTGCATTGACCAGCCGATCGGCAAGTTGCTGGTCGCTGTTCAGAACGGGGCTGCTATTGCCTGAAGGACTTGCGGGAAGGCCCACACTTGAGCTGACATCCATGTTGTTACACTGCCTCAAGAACTCATTTTATAACCCAGATAATGGATAAACGACTGCTTCTCGGGCGCCTTTCTCAGGCGAGCGTGACGTAGGAGCCAATGGGAGCTCTCGAAATAATGGAAACTGTCGTGGTTTAATATTGGACATGCCCTTGTTCCATTAGTTCCCCGCGGTCTTGTCATATGGCAGCACCGATGCTCAGTCATGGTGGACAATCCTTTGTCTTATCCGTCGAGATTCCTGTAGACCAGGACAACGGGTTTCGCAGTGACGTCTTATTGCTGGCATAACAGGAAGAGTTACCAAAACATGCTGCTATAAAAATGCTAAAAACGTAAGGCCAGGGGGGCATCTCAGTTAGGCAGGAAGCACGTTCCTTACACAGGCTCCAGGTGAAGAGCAGGGCAAAGCAGGCTCGCTCCCTGCTCAAGTCATACAACGCAGCTTGAATGCCTGTATGAGGAACCCGATGAGTATTTATTATTCAGCTCGTCTAACCCTCCAGTTCTTTGACGGTATCAAAGAAAATCCCCTGCATATCTTCTGCTTCACGTTCTGTCTGTCCGCCATGTTTAAGAAAGGTCGTAATAATCGTTTGGGTTTTTTCATCTTTGGCGCGGCTAAGAAAATAGCGCAATTCCAATTCAGCCCCGGCTTCTTCATCCTTGATGGATATCGCAACGATATTTTTGTACATGCCGATATCTTCAAGTTCCCACTTGCTTAAAATCCCCAGCAGTTGAGACAAAAAGCCTTCCATCTCAGCCTTAGGCACATGTCGGGTAATAATATTCAATGTTTCCGCCTGCTGTGGGCTGAAATCTGCGCCCGTCAGCAAAGCCTGTAGTGCTTTGCTCTTCCCGAGCCGGCGAGCATATTGAACCGCTCCCTGTCCACCTGCATATTCTGGTTTACTTGAACACCGATTCTGGTCTACTTGAACACCCCCGTCACCTTACGTATTGGCGAGCCTGAT
>NZ_BAABFL010000324.1:0-4998 GCF_039540975.1 Kistimonas scapharcae | reverse complement strand
TCTTTTCCGACATGCTCACACACCTTAATAGGGTTTCAAGATTACCCTTGTTTGTGTGTCCGGAAAACTATAACCACTTCAGTATGTGCTGACATTTCAGACGGATTTCATTGAATCAGGCTACCGCAATCGTTTGTTGCTGCAGGAAGCGTTTGCCACGTTCAGCGTCGATCGTGCCTGCATCAAGCTGGATCAACTGGGATACCGCCATCTCGATCATCTGGGCGAAATTATGGATGATGAAATCCATCGTGAGACACCAGACTGGGATCTCCTGGAGTCACTGCTGACAGCATTTCTCCATTACCTGACGCGCTATCTGCCGGATTTCACACCAGAGTCCGTTTACATTGATCCACGCATCATGACTCTGGTTGATCTGCTGGAAGCCCATTACCGACAGCAGCGACACACGTCGTTTTATGCTGAACAGATCGGACTGACGCCTAAGCGACTCAATGAGCTCACCCGCCAACACCTGGGTAAAACCGTGACCCAATTACTGCATGAACGTGTGATCGTTGAAGCACGCAGGGAACTGACCTTTACCCCAAAAACAATCAAGACCATTGCATACGAGCTGGGGTTTGAGGATGTCGCCTATTTCTGTCGTTTCTTTCGTCGTGAGACCGGGGTATCCCCGCTGGGATTTCGCAAGTTAGTGTTTGCCTGAAATGTTCTAAAAACACCATAAAACGGGCAAAGCATCCATTTTTGATTCATTTTCTGTGCCGGATAATGCCATTCGTCTCGTGGTGCCTGTTGACAGGGTACCCGTTGTTTCATGAGGTTCAATAGCAACGATGGCATCCATTAACCTGAGAACCGACCCCATCGGTTCAAGTTTCCTGCATTACCTGCTGCCGGCGGTCAGTGGCATGGTAGTGAAATCTCTCTATGTCATGGTCGATACGATCATGGTTGGTCGTGGTGTCGGGCCAGATGCTCTGGCAGCGCTCGCTTTGACCATTCCGTTTTTCGCGCTGTTTTTGGCCTTGTCCCTGATGATCGGCGTCGGCGGCTCGGCACTCATGTCAATCCGGTTCGGGCGTGGTGATTATGCAGAAGGTCAGGCGCTGTTCTCGCAGTCAATGCTGTTGACGCTGATTGTCAGCACTCTGCTGGTTGCTACCGGGCTGTATTGGCTGGATGACCTGGTGTTAATAACCGGCGCCAGTGGTGCATTGTTCGAAATGACCCGCGATTACCTTGGCATCATGTTGATGTTTTTTGTTGTCTACTCGTTGGGCTGGGTCATGTCCTGTTTCGTGCGCAATGACACTAATCCACGCCTTGCGATGGTTGCCCTGGTTGCGAGTGCGCTCACTAACCTGGTACTGGATTATCTCTTCATCTTTGTCTTTCACTGGGGCGTCCAGGGGGCGGCACTGGCAACCGGTATTTCACAGATGGTGTTATTTGGAGGTGTGTTGTTGCACTTCTTTAGCGGGAAAGGTGTCCTGCGCTTGAAGATGCCTGAGCTTCGCTTTGATCATATGCCGAAAATCATCAGTACCGGACTGCCGACGTTCTTTATTGAGTCAACTGTCGGTGTCAGCACGCTGGTGTTCAACTGGGTGCTGATTCGTACGGGGGGAGATCTCTATGTCACAGCCTACAGTATTGTGATCAACGTTGCCGTGCTGGTGTTGTTTATCTTGATGGGGATTGGCCAGGCCTGTCAGCCCATTATCAGTTTCAATCATGGCGCCAGTGCTTCTGAGCGGGTCCGGCAGACGTTAATGCTGGGGATTAAAACGGCCATTGCCGTAGGTGTTTCTGCGTTGCTGCTGGCAACCTTTGCGTCGGACTGGCTGGTTAGTTTGTTTGTTGCCGGCAATCCCGCGCTGTCAGAACTGGCTGGATTTGCCATGCCGCTGTATTTCCTGGCGTTCCCCTGCATGGCGGTGAACCTCTTGATTGCATCGCTGTTTCAAGCCATTGAGCATCCTATGACGGCAACAGTGTTGTCGCTGGTACGTGGTTTTGGGTTTGTGGTGCTGGGCCTGATGATTCTACCGGCACTCTTTCCTGAGGCAGGTGTCTGGCTGGCAGTCCCGTTTGCTGAAGTGATGACAATGATCGGGAGCCTTTACCTGTATCTGCGGTACCGGCAGCAGACAGGGGAAAGTGTGCCCCATCCTACAGGCAGATTACACAACGTTTGATTAATAAGACGAAAGGCTCGGGCTGTGTTGGGTGGCGGTGACTCACATGGCCTGACGCTTTCTATCGTTTAATTTATGAGGCGATGATAAGTAGATGTCGCATTGTGACTCTGTGTTAAAACCGGTACTTTTCATAATCCTTACCGTTTAAAAAGATTGCTTTGAAACAATGACCACCCTGCAGAGCCTGAATCCAGCTTACGCAGATGCTGCCAACCATGCAGTAGTGGTCATTGTGGCTGCCATTATTACCCTGATTATTATCATCTAGGGTCGGCAGCCATTGTATTGCCGGCCCGAACCGAAGGGCCGGCGGCAGACCCCATCATCACATTCCATATCTGTCTCCCCACCCTTCGCAAGGTCCGGCTCCGTTGACTGACTGGAATCTGAAGATGCGACGACAAGATTTATTAGCCCTTGGTTTCATGACCTTTGCCCTGTTCCTAGGGGCGGGCAATGTGATTTATCCACCCATGGTCGGCCAGCAGGCCGGTGACCATTTATTGATGGCCGCAGCTGGTTTCCTGATAACAGCGGTTGGCCTGCCATTGATGACTCTTGTCTCCATGGCGCTGGCGGGCGGCCCACAAAAAATGACTGCGGATATCCCCAGACGATGGCACCAGTTGTTCTGGACCGCGTTGTTCCTGGTTATCGGCCCTGCGTTTGCGATACCCCGTATGGCCGTCGTCGCTTATGAAATGGGATTCCTGCCCTTTGTTGAGCAAACTCAGGGCTGGCACCTGGCATTGTATTCAGCAGTCTTTTACCTGCTGGCCTGGGTGTTTGCCTTAAACCCCGGTTCTCTGATCAAGACCGTCGGCAAATTGATGACACCTGCGTTGATACTGTTATTGGCAGCCATTGCCTGGGGAACCTTGAGCAACCCGCAGGGTGCCATAACGTTTGCGGTTGGCGATTATGCCCATCATCCTTTCAGTGAAGGGCTTGTTCAGGGCTATATGACCATGGACTGCCTGGCTGCGCTGGGGTTCGGCGCGGTGATTGCCAATACCGTACGCAGTCTGGGCGTGACCCAGCCCGTCATGATGGCACGTTATACGGTGTATGCCGGGTTGATGGCTGCTGTTGGTTTGGGGCTGGTTTACCTGGTGTTGATGTACCTTGGCGCAACCAGTCATGAAGTGGCCGGGCAGGCAACGAACGGTGGCCAGGTGCTTGCGCTTTACGTAGCAGCCTTGTTTGGTTTGCCCGGTAAAGTACTGCTGGCCAGTGTTATAACGCTGGCTTGCTTGACGACGGCGGTTGGTGTTGGTGCCTCCTGTGCAAATTTCTTCAGTACCCAGAGTCAGCGTTTGAGTTATACGATGGCTATCACTGTCATCATGCTGGTGTCTGCTGTAGTGGCCAATGTTGGCCTGACGCAGCTGATCACACTCTCCGTTCCCGTGGTTGTTACTCTTTATCCGTTGGCTGTTGCTTTTGTCGTGTTGGGCTTGCTGCGCCGTGGCCTGTCGGCACCGGGTGATGTGTATTTTACGGTGACTCTGGTGACGGCCTGCTTTGCTGTATTGGATGGTTTGAAAGCCGCTGGCCTGTTACCAACGGTACTGGCAGAAACTTTCAGTCATTGGCTGCCATTGTTTGATGCGGGGCTGGGCTGGTTGTTGCCATTTGCCGTGACTCTGGTAACTACATGGGCCGGACAGCGCTATCGTCGGGCATTGCAGCCACAATCATAACGTGATGTGTGCAGGCGCTGGCGTTGTCAGCGCCGCAGTATGGCGATCCATCGTCCTACATTCAGCAGGCTGGCCAGGGTTGCCGCCACATAGGTGTAGGCTGCGGCACGCAGTACACGTCGTGCGCCGGGCATATCGTCCGGGCTGAGATAGCCTTCTTCTAGGATTGGCAGCGCCCGGTTGAAGCTGGCATCCAGTTCAACGGGCAACGTCATCAGTTGAATCCATGTGGCAGCCAGCATACCGGCGAGAGCCAGCAGTACAGTCACCAGAGCAGTGTGTGGCAGTTTCGTCAAAAGGGGGAGCAGTGGTGTCGCCATGATGGCAATGGTGCTGAAACGTTCGATCCGCTGAGCCGTTCGGATACGTTTCTGGCGATTCATGAAACGGGGATCCTGATGATGGTGCTGCAAGGCATGACCAACTTCGTGGGTAGCCACGGCGACCGCTGTCACCGACCGACCGTCGTAGTGATCGGGCGAAAGCGACACAAGCCGTTTTTCCGGATCGTAATAATCTTCATGGGGGCCGCCACGCTGTACGGATACGTCCAGACCGAATCGTTCAATCAGGTGCTCGGCCAGTTCGCCACCGGTACCGGGCATATCGGCTCGCTCGGTGCCATAACGTCGCAGTGTCCGTCTGACCCACCATTGGGGTAGGCAGGCCAGTACCAGAATGAGCAGACCGATAATGGCCACAATCATGAAGCATTTCTCCCATACAGCTTCGATGTGTTATCCGCTGGCCAAATGAATGGCGGCCAGCCTTTATCATTGGAGTGGGTGTGATTATGCCTGCCGCTGGTGAGCCATACCAGAGAGCATCAGCCCGCTAAATGGATCTGAATGTTCCAGAGATCTCCTGATCCTCGTCAGTTTATCGCGTTGTTCAGGTCTTCCGGACGACCAAGCCAGAATGCTCCCACTTCATTCAGCTGATACGTCACAATCCGGTCTTTAACAAATGGCATTTCTGCCAGCACGGCATGTGCATCAGCCGGCGTTGCGGCACGAACGAAAAAAGCAACTGTTCCGATATCCTGAATCCGTGAGTTCTTGATTTACCTGGCAATCAATCGGGTCAATCTCTTAATTCCAGGTGACCGGGTTAATCAGATTTGA
>NZ_BAABFL010000323.1:0-4981 GCF_039540975.1 Kistimonas scapharcae | reverse complement strand
GCGTTTTGTGCAAAAACTGTACTCTGTTGCCAAAAGTACGGCCAGCTTGCTCACATTCCCAAGGTTAAGCGGGATTTAAGGCTCCTTAAGACATGCCTTGCTATTGAAGCCATTATCTGAGCATATCAAGTATCTTGTGCCAGCGTTGTTTTTCAGTCGCTATCAGGTTTTGGCGTGTCCCAGTTTGCTGCTGAAGAACTGATTGATCGCGACAGCGGACAGAATGACGGTCAACGCGATCCAGGTAGTACCCGGCAATATCTCGTTATTGATGGTTGCACCCAGCAGTACACCAAACAATGGAACCAGGTAGTTGCTGAAGGAGGCGAAGACCGGCCCTGCCCGCTGGATCAGCACCATGTACAGGAAGTAAACGACACCTGCGCACATCAGGCCCAGGTAAACAACCGCTGTCAGGCTGTCAGCACTGGGTGACAATGTGGTAGGTGGTACCATGATGCTGGCAATGATCAACAATTGTGATGAAGCGGCCAGAAGTACATTTCGCGCCACCATCAGGGGATGGCTGCCTTCAATGCGCTTGAGCATCAGCAACGCAATCGCGAAGCTACCGGAGGCGCCGATAATGGCCAGTGCGCCGGCCAATGACCCATTACTGCTGCCCGTGATTAGCTGCGGGTAAAACAGCAGCAACAGACCGGCAAATCCAACAATCACACTGGTAATGCCTGTCAGTGTGATACGGGCACCGGCAACCAGCAGGGGCGCCAGCAAAATGGTAAAGAAGGGAATGGTGCCCATCAGGATGGCGGCAACGGCCGTATCCATGTACTGCTGTCCCCAGGCCACGAGTACAAAGGGCAGAGTCGCTTCCAGGAAGCCTACCAGGTGGTACATTTTCCAGTTGTTTTTTTCGCTTTTGATATTGAGCAGGCGGCAGACCAGCAGCAGGGTCAGGCAGCCGACCAATGCCCGGCCGGCACCGACCCAGACAGCAGGCAGGTCAGCCACAGCCATCTGTTGGAACAGGAACTGTGAGCCCCAGATCATGCCAATACCCAGCAAAAACAGCAGATTCTTAAACATAACTTTTATCCAGATGCATTCTGCGCGCGATGATAGTGCGCCCATAGAAATGAATAAAATGAATACTTAGCATTGTGATATGCTTTATTTCGATAGCTGTATTTGCCTGAGATGTTTCCGTCATGACCTCCCTGTTTCATCGTTTCGATCTTAACCTGTTGCGGATTTTTGACCTGCTGATGCGTGAACGCAGCGTTAGTCGGGTTGCAAGACAGCTGCACCTTTCTCAGTCAACCATCAGCCATTCTCTGGCCAGGCTTCGGGAAGGATTGGGGGATCCGCTGTTTGTCTCAACCCGCAGTGGCATGTTGCCGACGCCGCGGGCGCAGGCCATGGCGCAGCAAATCCGGGATTCCATGCAGCTGCTGGAGCAGAGCCTGGAGCGGGAGCCCGATTTTGATCCTGCAACCAGCCGGCGGGTATTCCGGATTGCTGCGGGCAGTTACTTTGAACTGATCATCCTGCCGGCTTTGCTGCTCCGGCTGGCGGCGGTGGCGCCAGGCGTTCGGCTGGATGTGTCAGAAATGTCGGCCAGTGATTATGAACACGAGCTGGAGCGGCAGCATGTGGATCTGGTCATCGGTTTTGAGCAACCGGTGCATTTGTCGGATAAATTGTCCAGCTGCCCTTTCCTGACAGAGCAGTTGGAAATCCTGTCTGCCTGCCCACTGGTGAATGCGGAGGATGAACTGCCCTTGGATATTCTCCGGGAAAGGGCGTTTATTTACCCATCCCCCTGGGGGCACAGCCAGGTCATCATGGACGACTGGTGTCGACAGCGAGGCATTGAGCGTAATGTCGGTATTCGCGTACCGGGTTTTATCGCCGTGCCTCCCCTGTTGCAGAGTGGCGACTGGCTGGTCGCCTTGCCGACAGCCGTTTCGCGCTATTTTGCCCAATACTATGGCTTTCATGCTCACACCTTACCGGATAATCCGCCCTGGTTTCGTCATATGCTTGCCTGGCATCCCGTGCAGGCTGGCGACAAGGGGCTGCAGTGGTTGCGGGCTCAGTTGTTGCTGGTAGCGGATGAGCTGGCGCTGACGGTGGATTGATAAGGTTGTTGTTTATTCGAAATTTACGAAGTTTCTGTCAGATTTTGTGTGATTTTAAATTGAAAAAAACGATAGATAATAGAAAGTGTGACATCCAATACGATTCTCAATGAACTGAGTCAGGGAGCTACCACGATGAAACTGCTGCAGATTAACTCCGGGATTTTTGGTCAGGACTCCCAGTCTACACAGCTGGCTGACCACTTTGTCAGCGAATGGCAGGCCCGTAACCCGGAGGGTGAAGTGGTCACCCGTGATTTCGCGGAGGAGCCCGTGCCGCATCTGGATGGTTTTCGATTCGGTGCCTTTGTTGCTGCGCCAGACCAGCGGACGACGGAACAGAAATCCGTTGTCGCTTATTCAGACCAGTTGATAGAGGAAATCCGCCAGGCAGACACGCTGGTGATTGGATTGCCCATGTATAACTTTAGCGTGCCATCGACGCTGAAAGCCTGGTTTGATCATATCGCCCGTGCCGGTGTCACCTTCGAGTACACTGAAACGGGTCCGGTCGGCCTGCTGGACAGTGCAACTAAGGTGCGAATCGTGGCAGCCCGTGGTGGGATGTACCAGGGGACGCCGAAAGATACCCAGACAGATTATGTGCGTATGTTTCTTGGTTTCCTGGGACTTACTGATGTGGATTTTATTTATGCAGAAGGTTTGAGTATGGGCGGTGACAACAAGGAAGAAGCCTTACAGAATGCAAGGGCACAAATCTCTGCCATGCTCTGATTAATTAACTATTACCAATTACTCCAATGTGTTGACAATATTTACGCAGGCTGCCCCGGCCTGCGTTTTTGTTGTTTCATGTGTCAACCCTGTTAGGTTTCTTGCTGATACCATATATATGGTTATTTTTCTTTGCTTTTGAAAATGCTAACAATAGTGTTTTGAATTAATACAACAAATAAATATTCCTTTAATAGAAATGAACTTAATTTGTTAGATAAAAGTCATAACGAAGTGAGTAAAGATCTCATCTCTTTGGCTGAATAATTATCAATTGGTCAGGTGGGATGTTTCTGTATTGAAACAGGGTTTTTTAATGCTTGATATGCATATAAAACTCAAACTAACAGGAGTCTATGTATGCGTTTTCCTCAAGGTGGGCAACGCCATGGTTTAAACCCATGGTACAGTCCACAGCAAAATCCCCGTTCGCGATTGGCCGGCAGTCAGGCTCCTCATCCCGATTTGAGATTACAGTTTCAGGCTCCACGTACTCAAGCGAGTTTCAATTACCCACCCCAGAGATACAGTCAGGAAACCTATCTACAAAGAGCAATGTCTGTTTCAGCTCATGGCCCAAGAGCTGAAATGTACGTACGCGAAGCTCACTACTCTGCATCACAAGGATATGTAGCTACTGGGGGGCAGCCGCAGGCAAGAGGGCAGATGTCACCTTGGGGGGCAAGACCTTCGATGATTTCGCCATTAATGATGATGCATGGACAACAGCCAGAAATGAGCCGGTCAGGGGTGGCAGGAATGCCTTTACCAACAGTTAGAAGAAGCCACCTTGAACGTTTGAGTGACTTTGCTTCTGGATCTGACTTTGGTAGAGAGAAAAGACACGCCACACCACAAGGGTCTATCCCGCAACATACTTATGCTGATCAATCGTTCTATGAAAGTCCACCAACAACCGTGAGTGCAGCTGCAACATCGACTATTACAACCCCAGCATTAATGGTTGAAACAGCTGCCGATTCTGCATACAAGGGAATGCCACAGTTGTCTCCTGCTATGGAGAGTTACTCCGAAACAATAACAACCCCACAATCTGATGCCTATATTGCAACTGACACCTATCAACCTTCAAAATCAAGCCATATTACAACTCCGAAGGTGTCAGTTGATACGCAAAAAGAGCTTTTGGAAAAGACATTTAAGGTTATTGACACTTTGGCGACTGCTGAGTTTATAAAGCTAGAACGTGACCACCGCATCCCTGTTGCAAAATCAAGAAAAGAATATAAAGCCTGGAAATTGTCGGGATCCAAACCGGGAGCCAAAAAACGTGATGCCAGAAGCAGTGAGGAGTCAGTAGCAAGACAATCAAGCAGTAAAAAACAAAAGGTAATGGATGATCAACCCAGCCCTTACCCATTGCTTACCGCCAGAAGTCCTGAAGTAAACATTTCTGGAAGCATATCTGTACAGCAGGCCAGACATCATGTGGAGGGTGGATTGACAACCTCTGCATCACCACAGCATTTATATACCCGGTCAGTGGCTGATCCAGGCGCATACCAACCGACGGGCACGGAAGAAAACCCTCTCTTTCTATTAGCAGGCGCTGCGACTTATGGATTGGCAAAAGATAGTGGTGATGCAGTAAAGGAACCACAGTTGCTTTCTGCAGCACCGGTATCTACATCATCAGCATCTGGATTACGATTGATAATTCCACCGCCATCAGATAGTAAAAAGGAAAGTCCATTGCCTAAAAAAAAGGGCTGTTGGAGATTGGCCCAACCAATGGAGGAGGGGCATGGCACTCTTTCTACTGCTTCATCAGGTGTGACGGCTCCTGCGAGCAGCGCTGTAAGCAGTCATTCAGGTAGTTTACCTCCTTTTACAACAGCATTTTTAACACAGCACTCGTCGTCATTGGCGTCTGATGCTTCGGCTTCGTTAGCAGGGCTGCTGCGGAGAAATAGAGATGCTAACCGGAGAATGGTTCAGCAGATATCATCTGGTGAGCAAAGTACGCAAGGAGGGCACGGTGAAACAACCGCTTATGAAGATGTAAGTGAGTAGAGCGAGAATTTTTTTCCAAATGGATTTATGTGTGAGGTTCCCGACTTCGGCTGACAGTCAAAACTAATGTGTCATTTTGTCTCGTAGAATCTCATAGGGCGTTTTTCCTT
>NZ_BAABFL010000322.1:0-4942 GCF_039540975.1 Kistimonas scapharcae | reverse complement strand
TTGCCTGAAGAGCACAGGGGACGCTCTCTTCATTCAATTTAGCCTTACTTCTTCAGATCGTTAAGCGGGAGTTAAGGTTTAAGTACTTCATAAGGCAGAGCATTCTGGCTTTAATGCTCAGAGTTCACATCTTTTTTCAGGGTATAAGACGCCAGTATTTCTCCAAGATTCTCAGGTTTAGCGTTGTAAACGGTAGTTGAATAAAATGCCATTGATACAATAAAAACAACAATGAGTAATAAACATGACATTTCAATGAGTGCGGCACCACGGTTCTTTTTTATCGTTGATGTAGGCATAGATCTCCTTATTAACGTTATTGGTGAGAATGATGCAAATTAGTAGTGTGCACTTAATGTTAAGTTGCAAAATAAGCTTTTCAAATTAAAAATTTTTTCTTTTTAATTAATGTTTATAAGCTACTGGGGTTGCATGAAAAAGTCAATAAAAACAATGTGTGACAGGTGTAGTTTGTGAATGTGAAGTGAGATTCAAAGGTGATTAAATATAAAATAAATTATATATCGCGAATCGCTCTAATAGTTTATAAATAATTAATATCTATTCCTGTTTGCTATATTTCTTTTTTTGCAAAAATGGCCGGTGTTTAATGCAGGATCAGCGCTCAAGTTGTGTTCATGGCAATAATATCTGTGCGATAGAATGCCTTCAGCATTGTTGCGTGAGCGAGTATTAACATCCAGCATGAATGAAATGCGCAATAAAAACATCTACAGTCTGATAACCATCTTTTTGCTTTTTCCATCTTCGGTTTGATATCTGACCGGCTGGGATTCCGGCCATGATAACGCTGACCCTTTCGGGGCTGATTGTATGGTCAAAGCTGAGTATGCCAGGTGTTTTATAAGCACAAAATGACGATTGCAACAGTGTTTACGATGTTTGTTCTACTACATTTGGCAGGGTGTCTTATGCACTGTATTGTGGATTTATCTCAATATCTGACTGGACAAACGTCTGCTGGGCCTCTTCAGAGAAAAGTACATCCGTAGTGTGTAGTGTGGCAGTATGATGCCCGTATTGAGTATTCTGGGTTCTGGCCAATAAATGAAAGGAGTGATTCTGTCTTTCCGGTTTTATGCATGAAATGATGGACAGCCCGTAACCAGACCTGGTTTAGTGTTTCATAGAGGCCGTTTGCATGTAATACCACACAGGCATTACGTGCAACATCTTACTTATTGCTTGGACCAGGCTCGGATATTTGCAATTTTATCTTTATCGATCTTCAGCGATTCAAGAAATTCCTGATGCGCATCGGGTTCCATTTTTGCAAGTTGATGATGCCAGTTCTTCATGTCTTCTTCACTGAAATTAGTGGCCTGCATGATTTCTCCCTCGCCATACCAGCGGTAACCATTCTCTGACCGTTGGCGAGGGCGAAGCAGTCCTACACGCTCATAGTAAAGCAGTGTAGTGCGTGAGATATCGTACTTTCTGGCTAGCTGGGTAACCGTGAGCATATGACGTCCTTCGTGAGCACAAGAGTCATTCTCAGCCCTGCACTTGTAGACGCGTCAACAGGGAATCATGGAATTTTCATTACAATTCTCACGCATCTGTATGGATAACGGAAGGTTTCCTTAATCGCAGGGTTTGCCTGGCATTAACGAATGCCTGGTGTAGAGCCAGAGCATAACGGTTTACCCAGTAATAACTGAGAGGCTCACACCATTGTGAGAAGGATTGGTTGTTTATTCATTTATCTATCCTGTTAAGGCATTACCATGAAGTCAGTCTGCTGGATTAAAAGCAGAGAGGAGTCCGATTGTGAGCGATACATTAGAGCGAATGCGTACGACATTGGATACCAAGTTGGGTGCTGTTATGGAGCAACTGAAAACGACAAAGAATAATCTTGAAGCCGCCTCAGGTGCCATTGATGAGGGGATTCATTCCAGGCTGGAAGAAGCCAAAGCAAAGGTTCAGGCAAAAAAACAGGAAGCGGATGCAGCCAGGGAGCGACTTAAAACACTGATTGAGGAACAGAAAGGCGATATCAAGGCACAGGTCGAGCAGTGGAAGGCGAATCACGAGCACGACAAACTGGTTAAGCGCGCAGAACGTGCTGAAGATTATGCCGAGGCTTGCATTGAGTTAGCCATGGCTGCTGCGGTAGAAGCTGAAGAGGCGACCCTTAAGGCTATTGTGGCGAGACAAGACGCTGAGAGTGCTTCATAAAGCAGTTTATCCCGGTTGAATACAGCATATTGTCCGGCTTCTGTACGTGTTAGAAGCCGGACAACTTATTATCTGAATGAAACTATGGGACTAAATGATTAAGCGCCCTGTTGATTTCTGGTGTTATGTAGCCAGCCCCTGCTTCCGTTAATAAAGGAACGTATTGCGAATGACATGGTCTAATCTGGGCAATGGTTTCAGGAGATCATGATGTTAAAGCAAGTAGTGATTGCGCTGGTATTATTGGCTTCCGGCGCTTTACAGGCAGGCGAGTATCCTAAGCCCCAGACCCCATCAGAACTTCATGCTTTGTTCGGCAGTTATTTTGTAATGGGTGATCTGGCGGGCATTGGCTCACTGTTTGATGAAAACGCGGTTTTCGTCGTTGATGAACAGGGCTCCCTGTTGGAAGGCAGAGAGGCAATTGTTCAAGAAATAAAGCACTACATGGATACGGGGACTGCGCTTGAAACCGTATCTGCGTCTATCCATATTAATGGCGATACTGCACTGATTAAATCGATCTGGAAGATAAGTGGCAGTGAGGTCACCGGTACGGCGCTGGAAGTAATGATCTACAAGGAGGGTGGTTGGCTCTATTGGATAGATAATCCCAATGGGTTTTAGAAGTGATAAACGGGCTGAATCATCTCTTTTAATATGAAGCGCGTCATCGCTTCTGTCCTTCAATATGATGGTTTTCTTGCACATACATGCGCTCCAAGGTATCTGGATTGCTCGTTTGTGGCTGTTGGAGCGTTCAGCCCGTATAGATTTACCCCTTATCCTTGGTAGCGGCAGGGATAAAAATTCACGGATGAGTGTTGAGTCTATATAATTGTCGATTTTTTAGGGTGTAATCCTGATGGCTAATTATAGTACCAACGAATTCCGCTCCGGCCTGAAGGTGATGCTTGAGGGTGATCCCTGCGTCATTCTGGAGAACGAATTCGTTAAGCCGGGCAAGGGCCAGGCGTTCAACCGCGTACGTCTGCGCAACCTGATGACCAACCGTGTCTGGGAGCGTACCTTCAAGTCCGGTGAATCCCTTGAGGCGGCGGATGTCATCGATCTGGATATGGAATACCTCTACACCGACGGTGAGTTCTACCACTTCATGATGACCGATGGCTCCTTCGAGCAGCATGCTGCCAGTAAGGAAGCCGTAGGCGATACCATCAACTGGCTCAAGGAGCAGGAAGTTTACACCGTTACTCTGTACAACGGTTCTCCCTTGTCCGTAGCACCGCCGAACTTCGTATTCCTGGAAGTTACCCAAACTGATCCGGGCCTGAAAGGTGATACTGCCACCGGCGCTACCAAGCCGGCAACCCTGAGCACTGGTGCTGTGGTCAAGGTGCCCCTGTTCATCACTGAAGGTGAAGTGCTGAAGATTGACACCCGTACCGGTGAATACGTCGGTCGAGTGAAGTAATCTGTTCGGCCCGGGCTGCTGTCCGGGCCTGTCCCGCCTTTTTTCTTGCCCGAAATCCGCTATCTTCTCCTGACCTATTTTTTAACTGACTAGCTAGCATTGAGGCTGCCATGGCTGTAGAGCATGACGACTGGAAACCGTCTGCATCGTTTTCTGAATTACGTCGGCGCGGCGAGTTGTTGCGGGGCATCCGGGAGTATTTCCATGCCGAACAGGTGTTGGAAGTGGAAACACCGATGCTCTCCTGTGCTGCCACGGTAGATCCGCATATCGACAGTTTCAGTGCAGAATTTTGTCCTGTAGGAACCACTGTACGGCAGACGGTTTATCTTCATACCTCCCCCGAATTTCCAATGAAACGTCTGCTGTCCGCAGGCTCAGAGGATATTTATTACCTGGGTCGGGTATTTCGTAATGGTGAAGCGGGTGGTCGCCATAATCCGGAATTCACCATGCTGGAATGGTACCGGCTTGGGATTGATCACCATACCTTAATGGATGATGTCTCGTCGTTACTCTCTTCTGTTACGCCTTTCCGGGAAGTGGGTCGTTACAGTTATCAACAACTGTTTGAGCAGCATTTTGGGATTAATCCCCATACGGCCAGTGATCAGGCGCTCGAAAAACTCGTTCATGAAAAGGTGGACGCCTCACTGCAGGGGCTGGCGCGTAACGATTGGCTGGATCTGTTGTTCTCGGCAGTTATCGAACCGGAGCTGGGCGGATATGAGAACGACCAGCTGGAAGGTGTTTATGTCTATGATTTTCCGGCCTCCATGTCAGCGCTGTCTCGCATCATGACGGATAAATCAGGTCAGCAGGTTTCTGCGCGGTTCGAGCTGTTCATTAATGGTGTCGAACTGGCCAATGGCTATCATGAGCTGGCGGATGGTGAAGAACAGGATGCACGTTTCCGGAATGATCAGGAAGCAAGAAAGTCTCTGGGGCGTCCGGTCTACCCTTATGATCAACGCATGGTCGATGCACTAAAAGGAGGCTTCCCGGATTGTGCCGGTGTAGCTATGGGGATTGATCGGCTTCATATGTTAATGGCACAGACCCGCCAGATTGCGGATGTCCTGGCATTTGATTTTCATCGAGCCTGATAAAAGACGATGATTAGAGGATAGGTGTAATTACCCTCTAGTCGGGAGGCGTCAGCTCTCTATAATGCGCCTCCTGTTGCGGTCAGCTTCTTAGCGACCCGGTCGTCAAACGCCGGATTATCCACAGGATGAAACGAGCGATTGACACAAGGCCGAAACGCTGTAGAATGCGCCGCCTGTCAACGAGCTTCGCTCTCCG
>NZ_BAABFL010000321.1:0-4865 GCF_039540975.1 Kistimonas scapharcae | reverse complement strand
CGGTAATGGGAACATGGGGATGAGCTTAGGCGGCAGAACGTGAAATCGCCTTATGTACCGGTTTTTGAGTACTTACCCATTTTGCGCAAATCATATCGTTTTTCTACATCATGTCTGGAGCTAACATCAGAACAATGATTTGAGTTCTGAAACTCCTGAAGCTTACGTACCTGAGCATGAAGTTTCTTTCGTAATGAATACTGTTCTTTGTTTTCCCTATCACCATTACGGGTGAAGTGACAAACAAAATGAGTATTCTCATGGAAGCGATGACTATCCAGATCATTGGCAAATTTTTCAAAAACAGACCGCTCTAATTTATACCTGCCTGATTCTGATGGCTTACTTTTAGAATACCCCGCTATCAGATCTGGAGAAACTCGATACTGACGATACGTTTGCTGCCTCATATCAAATACGAAGGCATTTGGCTGATACTGTAAGTTATTTTGATTGTTATGAACCTTTCGGCCTTTAAACTGAAAATACTGAACAAATTGAGTCAGGCCGACACCCGCAACAATCATGTAATTTCTAAGAATATTACTGATCTGAATACAAGCTCTAAGCTGCAAACACTCTTCAGTGGAAAACTGGTGCAAAAACCCAGTAATCAACATTAACCACCGTGCAATCGCCGTTCGGTCACCATCGTATGCATTACAAACAAGAAACCTTGCAGGAGTATCAATAGGTAGATCCCCATAGCAGGGCAGCGCAAGCTGAAAATGCAAAATGTCCAACCCAACCCAGTCAACGGGCGCAAAATCTGCTTTTTCGGTATTGTCCCAGATCTTATTGACTAACTGGCAGACTAATAGATTCATGAGTTTAGGAATATGCTGCTTGTCTCTCAAACCACTCTCAAACTCATAGTATTCCGCCCGTCTGGGCCAATGGAAATTACCCTTTAATTCAGCCCCATACAAAGCAAAGTCACACAATGCCAGATTCGCGCTACCATGCCCTCCCAGATGAATATGATTATCAGCATATTTTTCTGCCATGCTCTTGGGAAGCGCTATTGGACACTGGCTATCTAAGAGCGTACAAACAGTCTCTTCAGACAAAACCCCAGTAACTAAAAATTGCTGGTACGACCAGCCAATAATCCATGATGGGTCAAGCAATGAACAGAGTGCCTGCCAGTCCTTGAGCTTCCCCGGATACACTTCGAACCGGTCACCTTTCCAGTCCAGAAACTCACCGGCAAGCTTTCCCAGACAATGATTTACACTAAGCGCTCCATGTTCTGACCATTGCTTAAACATCAATTCGGCATCAGTGTCCCGAATCAGAGTGCCTGTACTGTGAGAGTAATCATGCAATGCCAACAGCAGGCGCTGGTTTTCGTCCTCGGGTTTGATCAACCGACCATTAATTCGATCAAGGGAGCAAGCAAGCATACGATCCGACCCCAGCATGGCAATGGCCGGTAGATAATTGATATCAGGCCTGAGCATTTCTACCGCCTAATATTTTGAAGTGCATTATAAATGATGCCTTTATGGGTTCTTGAACTGCCAAGGTCTGCCGACGTTATTCCATCTCTTTTCATTACATCATCTATCCGCGAAAGGTAGTTCCAAGCAAGTTCATAATGAGTGGATATCCAGTCACCAACTGTTGAAGCTTTAACATTCCCGGAAAGAGCTAAAGATATTTCCTTAAAAGTATCTTCAAGCTCCTGACTCAATTATTTTTTGACAGTGGCTTCATCCTTTTTCTTTGTTGAAGTCTTCGCACCTTTTACGATAATGGGTTCAAAATTGAAATCTTCTTTAAGATTATTCAGCATAAATATCGGATGGCGCCAGATAGCATTAACCAACACAGCCTCATGAGTAGCTTCAGTAGGATAATCTGGATTATCTATATCAACGTATTGCCACTCGACAACATTTCGTTTAAAAGTGCTACTTTCATTTTTAAAGTTTGAAAAACTACCAATGGTTTTACTTTGTGTTGTAATCGCCAGATTGGCTGCAACCATTCGTGACTCAGGCCGTAAGAAAAAGGCAAAGGCATTGACAACCATGTATTCAAACCGACGGGCACGAAAAGCAATATGTTCTTCCTTATCGATCTGCTCTTTCCTCAATAGATTCAATTGAGTAAACACTTTGTTGAAAACTGCAAAAATCAGTGGAACCATACTTCCAGGGGCAGACTTGATCTGCTGTTTATACTGTGAAACCCATTCAACAAATTGAGACGATAGTGAAGCCAAGCCAGGTAATGAACGATGTGAACTATTGTCTTCAACATCTTCATCTATGTACGGGACAAAAACTCTAAAGGCCCGATACAGCAAAGGATTTGAGGGTATGAGTTGACTCACTTACACAGTAATCTACAGGGTCTCGCATCTCCGTACAGTTACTGTGTCGTACATGGAAGAAGTCAGCTCACTGGCCAGAGAGCTTAAGGTTCATCTCCCCTGGCATCAGGCCCGAATTATTTTTCTCGCCCAGTTTATCCTGTCTCTGTTGAGGGGGCGCTCGACGAACCTGTACCGTGTCGCTGAGGAGTTCCAGTCGAAGGCCGAGACTGAGTCCTGCTACCGACGAATTAAACGGTTTTTTGCCGGATATACATACTGCTATGAACAGTTGGGAAAACTGATTCTTCACTGGCTTGCGCTTGATCGCTACACCCTGTGCATGGACAGAACCAACTGGCAGTATGGCTCCCAACACATTAACTACCTTGTCGTTTCAGTTGCCTGGCAAGGCGCCTCTATTCCAGTTGCCTGGATCTGTCTGACTAAATATGGCGGAAACTCAAGCGCAAAAGAGCGTATCGCTATTATGGAGAGGGTGCTCAAGCTGATACCTGCAGAACGAATCGATGGTCTCCTTGCTGATCGCGAGTTCATCGGCCGCGAGTGGTTTGAGTGGCTGGATAAACAGGGAATCCTTTGCCGACTGCGTATTCGCGGTAATATTTCTGTATTGGGTCGCCATGGGAAGGATATCCCGGCCCGTCATCTCTTTCGCAATATCAAGTTGAACCAGACGATTACCTGGCATAGCAAGCGCAAGGTATCCGGTGTCGCTTTATTTATCGCTGCGAGGCGATCAGAGAAAGGGCTTCTGATTGTCGTGGCTACCCGGAAGCCGGAAAGCATGATTACGGATTATTACAGGCGATGGGCGATTGAAACCCTCTTTGGCTGCCTGAAAAGCCGTGGATTCGATCTGGAATCAACCCACATGACCGATCCGGAACGGATGGACAAGCTGATGGGTATTCTGGCGTTGGCATTTGCCTGGTGTCTGATAGTCGGACACTGGCGTTATGGTGAAGCAGAAATGCTACCGCTTAATAAACACGGCAGGCCAGCAAAAAGTCTTTTCCGACTGGGGTTGGACTTGTTGCGGCGAGTTTTAAAAAACACATGCTCAAAGAATGATCAAATTGGTTTCTTGGGACTGCTGGATGTTTTGTCCCGTACATAGCATCTTCATCTAACTCATTTTCCATTGCCTTTGAGGGATTAATAGCATGTATGCTGTAAAAAGGAGTCCTTTTTTCCAGTGCTGAAAGATAGCTTCGCCACTCATCTTCTGTTGTCAGTTCAATTTCATTAGAAAGCACTAACAATGAGGTAGCCAGTATCTCGAATGCGCGACTGAAGAAGACCTTGGCAATCTGATTATCCTGGATGCCATAGTAATCCTTATGGGTATACAGTGACCTGAACAGAGGATCGACATCCTTATGTTTACTCTGCACCGACATGCTGCTGGTATAAAACTCCAGCGGAGGCATGCTACGCATGACCCTCGCATTTTCACCAAAGCAGCCCCTTAAAAAGCTTTTGTTTGCCTCAATATCGGATCTTGGCTTACCTGAACTTTTATTAGGGAATACCGCCAAAAGAGATATTTGCTCTTGAAGAAAATCCTTCGATTTTTTGTCAAAAGAGTGTTCAGACTGCAAAACGGGGCTGAATGCCAGTAATTTACTGAAGTCGAGTTCTTTGCCTGTGCCATTTAATCGAGCAAGCTGCAAGACTGTGTAGGCATTACTGTAGGCAACACCATCATGCTGCTGCTCAGCCCACCGCTGATAGATACGCCATAATTCCTGTTTTTTGAACGTGTTCCCAACATCGGTAACTTTTAACATTGATGGGGGTAATGAGCTTACCAGCTGCACCAACTCGCGGGAATTATCAGGTTTGGGCCAATGAGTACTTTTCTCCTGACCATTACCCCATGCAGAAAATTGTGTTTCTATCAGTTTTTGGTAATCGAAGAAGCTACATAACTCACCGCCTGAGCATTCGTCGATTTTAATATTAGGTAATAACTCATCAACAGGCTTAAGGGGCAAGCGTAAGTGCGCTGGCAATATTTTGGTTAAATACGAATCCGTTAGACGTTCCGCTAAAACAACACCCTTGGACTGAAGAGAACTTTTCTTATCACCGGGGAATGTTTTTGCTTCAAAGTGAAGGTTAGTAATATGTTCATATAAACCGATATCACCACTAACCAGAGGAATAATATACGGGCAGCTAAGCAGTCGCCGAACAACATCAAGCACATCAAACGCCTTATCCAGCCCCATATCCACATCATCAATGGGCATCACGATGGCATGGCAGCCAATCAGATCAATACAACATTCAACAAAGTCATGGAATAACTTCTCAACCTGAATACCGGAGCGATATTTCTGTATCCGATCGATGCCATAACTATCGCACTCATTCGCCCCATAAAGTGCTTCAGATATATCTTTTAATGCGCTGTAAAAGCGATTTTTATTGTCATCTGCATATTCTGGTTTACTTGAACACCGATTCTGGTCTACTTGAACACCCCCGTCACCTTACGTATTGGCGAGCCTGATTT
>NZ_BAABFL010000320.1:0-4792 GCF_039540975.1 Kistimonas scapharcae | reverse complement strand
GTTTTGTGCAAAAACTGTACTCTGTTGCCAAAAGTACGGCCAGCTTGCTCACATTCCCAAGGTTAAGCGGGATTTAAGGGTAGGGTACACAAGCGCTCGCTGGCAATTGTATCGTGGTTACGGCGCAGCATTGGGAACCTCTACGTTTGGGAGTAGGGCCAGAGCCCGGTTATCAAAGTATCGAGGCAGACCCGATACTGCACCCAGAAATGTGAACTGTGCTGAGTTGGTCATACTGGCCTACCAGCTCGTTGTGGGTATTGAGGAGGAAAGTTACGGTTTTATCAAACTTGATGCCAAACATACTACGCCAGGGACGCTCGCACACTATCTGTATAACAACCCGTTTTGGCAAATCGTTAGCAGTGGCACGCCTGATGACGATGATACGGATGATCTTGATGACAGCTTTGACTTCTCACAAATGGAAAGTGGGGTCGCTCTATGATTACAGCACGGATACACGCCCTGCCGCCCTGTTTTCATCGAGGGTTCATTACCAGCACTGATAACGACGATCGGGCTCTGCGTCAGTGCTCACATCCTGGGTACTGTTGAAGCGCACCCATATTTCCAGCACATAACTGCAGAAGGAGCTTGACCCTTGCTTTACCGGCTTCCTCAGTAACACATGAGCCCATACGGTCATAGCCTCTTGGCGGTGTCATCCCTTCACTCGCAGAAAGCCAGTTCGACACTGTCAAAAACATCTGCCAGGTGTTTCTTCACCCACTCCCGCCGGTACATCCCCCAGTCACGCAGTACGTAGTAGCCGGCATTATGCTGCTGTCCTCTGAACCCGGACTCACTGGCATGGTAATCCTGCACATACTCGACCGTGATCCCCCAAGCGGGCAAACGCTTGATCGCATCCTGAAGGGTACGGCGTGGCCAGCCCGTGCGGGCTTGCAAATTAGGTACGTTGGGATGCTCCATTGTATCGATCAACCAGGCCAGGGCCAGGTGACGACAAAGGGTCGAATTCAGCGCCATGGGTTCCTCCAGACTATCGTGCGGCAACTGTAACACGAATTCAGCGCCAGACGGTCAGCAACTGCCACCTTCATTGTCATTTCCGCACCGCCCCTTCACGAGACCATCGTTCCGTTTTAGTATTGACCGTTGCTGCTCGTCATAATAAAAATAAGAGGCGCACCACTATGTCAGCCCAGGATACTCCCCTGCTGGATGTCGCGATTATCGGAAGCGGCTTCTCCGGCCTGTGCATGGCCATCAAGCTGAAAGAGGCCGGCATCCATAATATTCGCATCCTGGAAAAAGCGGCCGAAGTGGGCGGCACCTGGCGGGAGAACACCTATCCCGGCGCCGCCTGTGATGTGCAGAGCCACCTTTATTCCTATTCCTTCGCCGGCAAGGCGGACTGGAGCCACGTCTTTTCCGGCTGGGAAGAGATCCAGAACTATATCCTCGACTGTGCGGTACGTTACGAGCTGAAGCCTCATATTCAATTCAATACAACGGTGACCGGCGCACAATTCAATGAGGAGGACGGCAGCTGGGTTATTTCTACAGCAGATGGCGAACCCGTTCATGCCCGCTGCCTCATTCTGGGGACAGGCCCCCTCCATGTACCCGCGATTCCATCCATCCCCGGTCTGGAGAGTTTTACCGGTGAAATCTTCCATTCATCGCAGTGGAACCATGACTATGACCTGGCCGGCAAGACCGTCGCCTCCATCGGCACCGGCGGCAGCGCCATCCAGTATATGCCGGAAGTGGCGAAAAAAGCCGCAAAATTGCATGTATTCCAGCGAACCCCGGCTTGGGTGATGCCCCGTAATGAGCGGGCTTATACCCGCCTGGAAAAAGTGCTGTTCCGCAAGGTGCCGTTGCTCCGCAAGGCTTACCGGTCGATGTTGTACTGGATTAATGAATCCCGTGTCACCCTGATGCTGAACCCACGCATCGCCAAACTGATGGAAGGGATGGCTCGTCTGCACCTGCGTTTCAAGGTCAAGGATCCTGTCACCCGCCAGAAACTGACGCCGGACTACACCATTGGCTGTAAGCGTATTCTTATTTCCAACCAGTACTACCCTGCCTTTAACAGGGAAAATGTGGAGCTGGTGACTGACGGTATCCAGGCCATTCGTGAAAACAGCATCGTCACGGCCAATGGCGAGAAACGCCCGGTGGATGCCATCATCCTGGGCACCGGATTTGTGGCTGACCCCTGCCAGTACATGAAACACTTCCCGATCACCGGCCTGAAGGGTCAGCGCCTGCTGGATACCTGGAAAAACGGCGCGGAAGCCTATCTGGGCATGAGTGTGTCCGGATTCCCCAACCTGTTCCAGATGGTCGGCCCCAACACCGGGCTGGGTCATAACTCCATGATTTTCATGATTGAATCCCAGAGTCGCTACATTGTTGATGCCATTCGGCACCTCAAGGCCAAAGAGGCGGGATATATGGATATCCGCGCCGATATTCAGCGGGACTTTAACGTAGGGCTGCAAAAGAAACTGGTTGGGACGGTCTGGCAAACCGGCTGCCAGAGCTGGTACAAGCGAGCGGATGGCAAGAACTTTACATTATGGCCGGGAACGACGTTCCGGTATCGGTGGGAAACACGAAAAATACAGCCGGACTGCTATGAATGGAGAACAAGTGTCCGTTCAAATGCTGAAAGTATTAAACTGGAGGCACTCACTGAGAGCTGAGAAAAGATAAAAAGAGCAACTGCCAGCACCTCGCTAAGTTGCTCGCATTTACACATGATAAACCACTTGCCTGAAGCGGCTGTTGGCACTATCCCAAACCCACTGTTCCCGTGAGATGATATTGCCATTGGGATCTCGCCTGATGGTATCAGGCCCCATGTTGTCGATAATATGCTGCGTAGCCTTCTCCTGGCTAGTATTCAGCATCGATTGAACCTCAACATTCGCCATACATGGAAGCTGTTGATATAGCATTTGTGCACGGTATCGATCATAGGCCAAACACATTTGTAACGTTTCACTGTCAGTCGTCATGAACGATGCAGTGACAGATGGGTTCAATAGACTGGTCGCCTCGCGGTAAAAAGAAACCTCTGCCCCCGTAAGCGTCTTATGGTATGCAGGTGGATTAGCACCAATATTTTCATTTATCCGCCTTACAGGTTGGTCACTTAAACTGACCGGTCTCTGACCCCAATAGGACAACGGTAACGAGGAAGGGCTGACGGTTTTCTTAAGGCGGTCAGACTGATCAATCGCACTCTGCCATTGCTGAATGATTTGCGCCTGCCTGTAACCGGGGTATGGATCACGAATATACGTAGTCTGAATCGCCATTATCTTTCGCCTTGAATCAGAGAACTTTGGTTGCTAATCATGTGACAACCGTATGCCTGACAAGTTCCCACAATTGAGAACCAAAGCCCTCCCGAATAGCTCTTCTCTACTCAGTTTTTCCTATCGGTATCCATTCCCTGATCAAATCAATGGGTACTATGATTTAGCACAATTGCCGTTTTGACCGGTTAAGCAACACTAACACCCCCGTTACGACTCTCCTAGCCCCAGCAACCTGAAAGTCCAGTTTTCAACCGTTTGGGTTTCCAGGCGGTGTACAACCTTGATCATCCAGCTATCCGATAATTTTGTTTGCTGTTTTAATCGGTGCAATCCCTCCTTGCTGAGTGGGTCACCGAAAAAATATTCGCAAACCTGCTGAATGGATAAGGCATTACTCTCCCGTTCATCCAGCACCAACGCATCCTGCACACTGACTCTGCCCGGCTGAATGACACGGTACAACCATCCGCAGCGGCTGAGTCCCTGCATCTCTACAGAAAAGCGATCGATTCCCCAACGCTGACTGAGTTTGAAGCACGGCGACCGGGGCTGACTGACCTCAATAATGGCCTCTCCCCAACGATAACGATCCCCCAGGCAGACAGCCTCTTCCAGCATACCTTCCGTGCTCAGGTTTTCACCCATGCCCGGTGCTCGCCAGTCATGATCCGCACCGTATTTCTGCTGCCAGTAGGCATAGTGTTCGAGTGGGTATTGGTGCAGCGCCCGTTCTTTTCCGCCATGATGGCGACGGTCGGCACAGACATCCCCTTCCAACCCTTCCCAGGAAAGGTACAGGCTTTCTTCTACCGACACTTTATCTATGGCTGTTTGAAAGCCGTAGCGTTGTGCTACGTTGCCACGAAAAACACCTTTCAGAACCATTGCGTCTTTCACACCGTTTCCCGTTAAACCAATGTGTTGCACTTATGAGCGTACAACCCATTACTTCATTATTTGATCCAGCAAAACCCGGGCGCGTTCCTTGTACTCCGTGTCGGTAATCACGCCATCGTCCAGGGCGGCTTTCAGTTTGAAGAATTTTTCATCGGCGGCCTGACGCTCTTTTTCTGATTGGTTTTTCCAGGCATTCCAGGCCCGGGAAATCGCCTCAATGGAAAACGTTCCCCCTGTCACGGCGTATACGATGATCCATCCCGTCGCGCCCACTGTGCCGACCGGGGCAAAGGCCGGAACGGACAACAAGATCCCGATCGCCGTGGCGCCGGCCAGGAGGGATTTGATGAATATATTCTCTTGAATCGATTGCGGCACGAAGTTGAAGACGATACCGCGGATCTGGCTGGCGGATAGTTTCGGCATTATTGTCATGTCACTTTCAAGCTGGCGAACAGAACGTCAATCGGTGCCATGATACAACAGACCTGTCGTGAAGTGATTCACTCCCTTAACTCCCGCTTAACGATCTGAAGAAGTAAGGCTAAATTGAATGAAGAGAGCGTCCCCTGTGCTCTTCAGGCAAAATA
>NZ_BAABFL010000319.1:0-4707 GCF_039540975.1 Kistimonas scapharcae | reverse complement strand
GTTTTGTGCAAAAACTGTACTCTGTTGCCAAAAGTACGGCCAGCTTGCTCACATTCCCAAGGTTAAGCGGGATTTAAGGATAATGCCGCTGAGAGAATACCAGCCAAAACCAGACGACAATGCCAGTGAAATATTGACCGGCACACCGGCGATCCAGCCCGCCAGCAACCCACCAAGCAATGCTGTAATCACCACCGTTGCCGCGATCCGTATACCGGTTTTGTTCAGCAGCACATCTTTGATGGCGATATCACTGCTACGCAGCTGGACACCAATCAGGAGAAGCATCAGGTAAAGCAGCCCATTGGCCAGACTATCGAGCAATGCAAAAGGCTTATTTACCAGAATGCCAACGACCATGCCTACAACAACGATACCGGCGAACATCAATGATTCGAGCGCCATACCTAGTAGTGATGGGCGCCCGCCCGAGGCCTCACCAGTAATCATGCGGATAGTGGGCAACAACCCCACGAGGTTTGCCAGCGTGATACAGACCAGAAACAGCAAGGCCATTTCCAGTGCCATCATAAGATTCTCTGCCATATTCTCCAGGGTTCCCAGTCCATACCCCATGAGGAACAAAATACCCAGTGTAATAGCAAGCAGTGATTGACTGATCCGTTTCAGTGCAGAAGATTGACGTACCCTTATTCCATAACCGGCAAACAAGGCGACAAAGAACAACGCAGTCCCGAAGCTCATGACATCTCACCCAGAGTAATGGTGCATCAGCCCTATAAACGACAATGAATTAGTAGCCGGCAGCTTTATTAATAATATGTCGCTTAATTATCGGTATTTGGGAAGTTTGTCCAGAAAAGAATATCGGAAGTGTGATTGGAGCGGGTAGCGGGAATCGAACCCGCCTCACGAGCTTGGGAAGCTCGGGTAATAACCACTATACGATACCCGCAAGCAGAGACTTCATTCTATCGATCTACACCCAAACGAACAACTGACGAACATCAATTCAAACGACTACTGACGTTCAGAATCACCTGTAGTTTTGTGCTGTTCCTGATGTTTAAGGTAAGCGATGATCTGATCCAGCTCTTTAGTGCCAAGATCCTCGTTATCTGGCATTTTCGAATATCGGAAATCCGATGGTTTCCTGATATATGCTTTAAGAAACTCATCATCCCGGTAAGAGACAATCCCTTTCGGCATCAGCAAGTCTGGCCCGAGCCATCCACCCTGCCGATCCATTGCATGACACGTAAGGCAGCGCTGCCGAAACAACTTAAACCCCTGCCAGACATCCGATGTTTCCCGCACCTTCTGAGGATAAACCGCCGGATAACGATTCTGAAAACGCAGCAAAACAATTTTTATAATCTGGTTTGGCCAAGGGTAACCTGTTGTAAAACGTTGGTGATCCCCGGTCCAGATCAGATAATAGGGGCTGAAATCGATATGTTTCTCACCAAACGGTTCAAAACCGGATGCCCGATCGGCATCCCGGAAAGCCAGCCACGCTTCAGGCTTTTCCTCAATATGCTCCAGCCCAAGGACAGGCTGATAACCATCCAACGCGACAAAAGCCACATCCGAGAATTCCGGCGCTCGCCAGCGTTCTGCAAAGCCACGCGTCATCACATCACTGAGCCGGAAGGCCTCATATTTTTTTGTCTTATTAAAATAAGGATCGTACAAATCAACCATCTGGCTCTTTAATCCAGAATCAGGCGCCGTGAGGTCGACACTCGCCACCTCTTCCTGCTCAATGAAGAATTGAACAACACTCCCTTCACTCACCCGTGGATATTGTCCCAAGCACACAATCAGCAACACAAACCACTTGAAATGCTTCACTGACAACCCCTGCGCCCGGTAACGTTTTCAGGTAGGAAGGGTGACGAGTATAGCGGCTGACCCAAAAAGGAGCTGACTCTTTTTGAAAATCAGCCAGCCTGATCTATTGCCTATTCGACCACCTCAACATTCACAATAACCGGATTATTGACACCGGAATCCAGTTCCAGCGATACCTGACTGGTATTGATATAAGTCAGCCTGCCATCTTCCATTACCCTGACGGACAGGCTATAACGATGATTATCCTTTACCAGCGAGGGCGCATAGGGCACCACGAACGATATGGGTGACTGTTCAGCCTGATCCAGACGCATTTCATTCACGCCAATGGTGAATAACCGGGCATCCTGTTGGCTGACATCCTCGATCGACACCATCACAACCGCCTTTTCCGGCAACTGACCGGCTTCGGATATGATCCTCCCACTGACCAGCCCAGTCTCAGCCTCAAACGTCAATGATTTGTCACCGGACGCATTCGCCAGAACCAGGATATTCTCATCCTGCTCAAGACGTGTCACCTGCTCCAACTCAGACAAAAAAGCCTGCTCCTGTTTCATCAGCGGATCCGGACATGCCATCAGGGTCGAGGCCAACCGGCCAATTTCAACGCTAGGCTGAACCAGAGTATAAGTGCCAAAGTAACGGTTACAGGAGGCATCCCCGAAAATGCGCCCCTGTCCGTTTTCCGGCGACTCTAACCTCAAGGTGACGCGGGAATTATCCACAGGCGCCTGGCCATTCATCGTGACCAGCACCCAGTCATGCTCATAAAGTGTTGTCGTTTCTGTCATTGCTGCATTCTGAAAAGTACTGCATGCCGTCAACAGCAGGCTTGCCATTACCAGACACGTTTTCTTCACGTTTCCAAACTCCACAGAAAGAAATGGTTAGCAGAGTAGTCCATTACCGGTGGGCTTAAACATCCTTTAAGCCCATCGCGTATTTCATCACCTGCTTTTGCCCTGGCGTGAATCGTCCGGCTACCGTTAAACCGATATTGCGCAGTAATTTGAGTGGCGCATTGTCGTTACTGAATGTGTAGTAAAAAGCATCCATTGCCCACTGCATTTTGCGGTTGGCCGGCCGGCGAATACGCTCATACTCATTCAATACAGCAAGACTGCCGAAAGGTTCGTTGCTTTTATAGGCTTTGGTGAGAAGCTCTACCAATGTCGAAGCATCCTGAAAACCCAAATTCACACCCTGACCCGCCAGCGGGTTAATGGTATGGGCGGCATCACCCACTAAAGCCACACCGGGTTTCACATAATGTCGGGCATGTCGTTTGGTCAGCGGAAAACTGCCTCTTTCCAGTAAACGACGAATAACCGGTAATTCGGCCGGGTAGGTTTGCACCATTTCTTTCAGGAAATCCTCATCCGACAGCGCCTTCAAACGCTGCACCTGTTCCGGCAGGTTATACCAGACCATGGATGCATAACTACGGCCGTCAATATCCGGCAGCGGCAACAGGGCCAAGGGTCCCGTGGGCGTAAATGCCTGCCAGGTAATATCCAGCTGGCCGGGCTCTATTTCGACCGTGGCCACCAGCGCCTGCTGTTCATAATCAGCACTATGCAGACCAATACCCGCCAACTGCCTTACCTGCGACTGTGCACCATCGGCACCGACTACCAGTGGTGCTTCAAATGTCTCACCGTCTTTTAATATCAACGTCGCCTTATCTGCTGCCCAGCTGATCTGATCGATTGAAGACGGGCAATACAGATCCACCGATTCAACACTGGCCAGTACCTGATGTATCGCCATCTGCGTCACGCGATTTTCAACAATGAAACCGAGCTGGTCGGCAGGCAGGTCACGACAGTCAAACAGAGTCTGATTGGGCCTTTTTTGCAGCTCTTTGCCTGTCAGTGGTTCGCGCAGCTTTTCCCAAACGGCCATACGGCGGTAGGGACACATACGCATGGCTTTCATCAGCGACCAGGCACCGATATCACGAAGAAAATGCTCTGTCGCCGGACTCAGGGCGGATACCCGCAGATCAGGTGGCTGCTCAGGAGAAAAGGCGGAAGGCAGGGCATGATCAAACAGCGCCACCTTGATTCCCTGTTGCCCCAGCGCGCAGCCTACGGCAGCGCCTACCATGCCGGCACCCACCACAAGCACGTCATACCGCCTTGTCATGATTTCTCCTGATAATTATCAACACATGCTATTTCAGGGATTGTACTGCGCCTCACAACCACGAACATCCTCTTATCAAGACTTAGACACTATTACCACAAACTCTGTGCAACTCTCTAACAGATCACCGCCCCACCAGCAGGATTGGTTACCTATTCTGACCTTGCATACCAGAACCTTTAACCAAAAGGCTTGTCCCACCTCTAAAGCAAATAAATTATCCCGAATGAAAGGACATGATTTCTAAAGCACCACAGAGACCCTTGTCCGGTGAGCAGAGCGTACAATCACCACAACCTGAAGCGGATTCTGACGCTGAAAGCTATGCCTCAACCCTGCAGGCACCAGCCACAAGCCGCGAGTCATGGCGTGTAAAATCCAGAATGATTGAGATCATAGACGAGAACAGGGAAGAACAGACCAGCCAATTCCTGCAATGTTTCTGTAAAGCCTGGGATGAGTATCATGCTGATAAAGCTAAAAAACAGGAGGGTGCAAAAGAATCTTCTCTCGTATTGATTGGTCACGGTGCTTACAGCAAGGTTTATTATCACAAAGAATACAATGAGATCGCATGTAAACTCTCTTTAAGTCATCCTGACGATATATCCAAAACACAAGAATATTCTTCCTTCCTTTTACATGAAGTCACCCAATATACCTTAACTCCCGCTTAACGATCTGAAGAAGTAAGGCTAAATTGAATGAAGAGAGCGTCCCCTGTGCTCTTCAGGCAAA
>NZ_BAABFL010000318.1:0-4627 GCF_039540975.1 Kistimonas scapharcae | reverse complement strand
GGCTACTTGGCACCTTTCAAGTATGAACAGGAACTTGCCAAGGCAGCGTAAAAAAGTGTCCGGAAAACTCTTGCCAGATCAGCCTGCCCCAGTCAATCATTCCAGTGGTTGCCTCCTATGGATTGACGTGTAGACTGGGGCAGGCACTCTTCACTCCTTCTTCCATTTATCCCTTTTATGTCTTCTGATACTGTTCAAAACGGACGTTTCAGGAGTAGTCGAGCATGTCTTCAGAACAAGAAAAACTCTTGCGTGCAATGGCTGAGAGCCAGCAATCAGTCGCCATGCTTCTCAAGAATCAGGCAAGAACTCATCGATGGCGCTTCTTTTTTTTCGCCCTCCTCTGTGTTCCAGGAATTGCCCTGTACTGCATGATTCTATGGTCAATTGCTGACGACAAACTGATATCTGATACCAAGTATGTTGGTCTCGTTGATGCTTCAGGCGTCGTAGGCCAACACATACAGTCCGATCGCGTAATCAGTGGACTGAAAAAAGCTTTTTCTGACAAAAAGGTCGAGACCGTTTTGCTTCGCCTGAACTCACCAGGAGGGTCACCCGTCGAAGGAAAGCTTATCCATGACGCCATGCTGAGACTTCGTAGCGAACATCCTGACAAGAAGATGCTGGTCCTTGGTACGGAAAGCCTGGCTTCTGCGGCGTATTTGATTGCGGTTGGCGCCGACGAAATCCTTGTCCAGCCAGCAACAATCGCAGGCTCCATTGGTGTCATTATGAGTGGTTATGACCTCAGTGAGCTAGCTGCCCGGGTTGGCATCAAACGCAGAATACTCACGGCTGGCCAGAACAAAGCAGGGTTGGATCCACTTATGCCGGCTGAACCCGATGACATCGAAAAAATGCAAAGTGTCCTGGACAAGATTCATCTTCAGTTTATCGCTGATGTCAAAAAAGGACGAGGTGATCGCCTACCAGCCGACGCTCAACTTTTCGATGGCAACTACTGGACCGGCGAGGAGGCGGTTGAATTAGGACTCGTCGACGGTATAGGCAGTGTAGATTCGCTCATGGCAGGCAGGTTCTATAACCACGAGCTCAGATATTTCACGCAGGAAATGTCCATAATGGACAAATTCAACAGCAAGATGGATACGCTAAAGGAATGGGTATTTCCGGCCAGTATTTGGTCGTTGTAGCGGCACAATCAATAAGCACCTCATTGGGAGGTGCTTTAGATAACCGTGGGGCGGTGCTGACAGGCGTTAAATATCAGTATAAAAGTGCAATTTCCCCTTAATTTCTTTTTCTCTGTGTTTGTTTAATAAGGAGGATTCAGGTTTGGTCGGTTGTTTGCTGGGTGTATAAGGGGATAATACAGACGCTGTAGATACTATGTTATATTTTCCTGACGTCAGAAACCCAGGGCTATCATCGCCACCAAAGATTGATTTACTGACACATACATCAACATTCCCCCCCATTATTAGAAGGTTTTTAATATGTTGGCTATCTAGATAATCCAAAAGCCTATCGGCATCCGGATTATCTAACACACCAAGCTTGTATTTAGCGAAGCTGAAATCAGGTTCACCCACGATTTCTTCAATGTGTGGACTTTCACGACAGGGAATCATGTTGCCTGAGTCATCTTTAACAATTTTCCTACTACTATCCACACGGGGAAAATCGACGGTTATGGTTCGGCAGCCTAATGATTTGGTTTTTTTGAGTATGGTTTGCTGAGCATCTCGTCTTAATTTGGCATTTTCGCTGGTTTCATGTCTCTCCCAGTGATGTTTTTCATCAATAACAACTACCGCAAGTTCAGCAATACCTGCTTGGTGGTATTGATCAAGGTTTTGACTGAGGCTTCCATGAATAAGTTGCATTTTATGATAACGCTAGGGACGATATGCGTTAGAGAAACATGCCAGGCAATAGTTCCCTAGGATTCTCATTAGGCGGCTACTCTCTCACGATTTTTCCGAGTTTCCTGCTTCATCTCCGGCTCTACTGAGCCATCTCCACAGGCTAACACGCCATGTCCTGACGCTAGCCAGCGGTGCAGTCTTTGCGATCACTTGCTTCAAAAGCCTAAATTTAGACTATATTTGGGTCGGGGCTAAACAATACAGGTCTGCAAGGGTAAATAATGCGAATCGAGTCAATCAGTTATGTCAAGAAAAATGCTGCCCATCTTGAACTGGATGACGAACCAATAATTGTTACACAGAACGGCAAGCCCGTTTATGTTATTGAATCTTACGAAGAACGTATACGCAGGGATGAGGCAATAGCACTGCTGAAGCTGCTGTCACTCGGAGAGAAGGATTATAGGGATGATCGGGTTATGTCAGGCGAAGAGCTAATGACCAGCATCAGGCGCAAATACCTGAAGGAGTAAAGCCTTGAAAGTTGTTTATACCAACTCCTATCACCTGTCCACGGAGGTCATGATAGAAAGGACGTTGGCAATCGACCCCAAGGGGGGCGTCAGGCTAATCCACAACATCGACGAAGCAATCCGTCATTTCGAGGCATCCCTGACTCCGGACAAACACTGCGCCTCACCACACCAAAGATTGCTTCATTACTTTGGTGTACAGTATTTCGAGTTTTGCTGGCACGACTATCGAATCCTTTACAGGATAGATAAAAATAAGGAAACAGCAAACGCGATACTTTTTATGGAAAAAAACCAAAGCAGCCGACAGCTTTTAGAACATTACATGCTCAGGAAGTGACATCCATCCCCCCGTCCACAGAGGCCGGGGGAACCCTTCTACTCTGCGGGCATATCCTTTGTTTCAGCACCAGCCGTCTGCCTCTCCAGATGCTCTATCAGCTTCTCATTACCGGCAATGGTATTCTCCAGGCGACGAATAGCATCTTTATACTCTGTCGTTTTTTCTTCCATCGCTATTTTCAAATCACCGATTTTTGACTGCGCTTCAGAGGCTTTGAAAGCTTCTTTCTCCAGCTTCTCAGTCGTCTCAGACAACTTAGCCTGCAACGCCGTGAGGTCTTTATCCTGTTTTGCCTTCAACGCTACAAGGTCATCATCCAACTTCTTCCTGCGCTCCTGTTCATCGGCCAACTGTTGAGAAATCTGCTTTTGCTGATCCTGAAGAGAGGTTATAAGTTGGTCATTGCCTTCAATCTTCGCATCTTTGCCAACCAGAATTTTGCTAAGGTCGGTAATGTACTGGTTCAATTGCTTGTTCTCAGTAACCAGGTCTGCGTTCTGGCCTTTCACCTCATCGGTGAATGCTTGGTTGCCTTCCAGCCTCAACTCATTTTTGGCGAGATCGGTACGCAAGGTTTCATTCTGTTGAGATAAAACCTTGTTATCCTCCAGGGCACTCGACAATTGCTGACGAATCTCATTGATAGCGGCTTCGTTAGATTGATTGGCCTTATCCAGTTCGGTTTCAGCCTGCCTTTTAAGAATCTGCAACTCATTTTGCAGTTCTTTGATTTCCTTATCCTGCTGCTCAACAACGGCTGACTGTTTATGAAGCTTCTCTTCAGCCCTGGCGAGATCAGTTACAGCCAGATCCCGTTGGTCGTTGGAGTCCTTAGCCAGCTCTTTATATCGCTGCTCGGCCTCAACTCCGAAACGGGTGATTTCCTTCATGAAGGACTGGGTGAACTCGGAAGAAAAGCCCAGCTTGTCGTAAAGAGACTGCTGGTTAGCCTCCAGCTCCGAACGCCAGTTGGCAAAGTATTTGTGTACGGTAGAAGTACTGCTAACGTCTGGCAACTCAGCCAGAACAAGCCTTACGGTCGGCTTGATCCCCTGAGCGTACATCTCATTACATATTTTATTGACGCGATCCTGAATGGATTGGGTCTGGTCTGTGGTGTCCATCAGAATCTCCCTGGGAACCTGTACTTCTAGTGCCGGGTTCCGCGTCCCTTGTTCGCCCTAGAAATGAAATTGAAAAGTTATAACCCTAATCTTAAACCCAAATAAGAACGAACACAAATATCGAACGAACACTGTTCGTTTGTTCGGCTAACTATCAGGTTTGAAGACATAACAGAATCCAGAGCATCCCTTCACAGGGACTCGGTATCTTGAGAAGGCTGGAGATTGACTGGCATCGAAAAAGGAGATCAAAGCCGTCGACTCGACAAACAGCAGCAGGTCGACTGCCTGCTGGCCGGCATGACGATTCTTGATTTTGACCATGCTGCGGCCTGCCATTCGGCAGATATCCGAAATACGCTACACAAAGGGCAACAGATCGGACCGTACGATAACCTGATTGCAGGACATGCCCGTAGCGCAGGTCTTGTCCTCATCACAAAAAACTTGTGTGAATTCCAAAGGGTGCCGAGACTTTCCGTAGAGAACTGGTTGTGAGCGGGAAACATGGACAACAGAAGGCCGGAGTCGACCCTCTGTTTAGGTTGGCAGGTCAGATACTCTCTTTCGCAGACTCGTAGAGATCAGAAGATGCCTTCACCGCCTTCTCTGTCGTTTCGCTGGCGAGCTTCTTCATTGTTGAGAAAAAGCCGCTGTCGTTATCTATTTTCTTTGTGTCTTCCTGCTTCTCAGAAACCACCTTGGCGCCAACTGTGTCAGCACCGATTTAAAATGTCCACTTTCCACCGATTGGATTTGACCTCCCGATTAACCCTTTCATGGCCGATATTTCTC
>NZ_BAABFL010000317.1:0-4573 GCF_039540975.1 Kistimonas scapharcae | reverse complement strand
CAGGCGGTAATGGGAACATGGGGATGAGCTTAGGCGGCAGAACGTGAAATCGCCTTATGTACCGGTTTTTGAGTACTTACTTCGCTGTGAATGGCCAAATTCATGCTTTTCAGGAGTCAGACGGTGTTCAAATATCAAGCGCTATTGGTTGGTTTGTCAGTGCTTATAACCGGTTGTGCAACCCAGGGTAACTGTCCAGATTCTCGCCCTGAAGTATGTACTTTTCAGTATGCGCCAGTGTGCGCAGAGACAAAAGCTGGAACGGTAAGAACAGAAAGCAATGCCTGTTCGGCCTGCTCTGATCCAGAGGTTGTCGGTTACACCGAAGGTGAGTGCCCGGTCAGGTAATCAGTGCGATTGCCATTGGCACAGCTGATCCTGGTATCTTGCCTATAATGCCGTGAATCTGGTGACAGGAGCCCGGGCATGAAGGTGGTTTTCATTCATGGTAATGGGGGCTGTACGGCTGAGATGCACTGGTACCCTTGGGTTGCAGAAATGCTGGGGCGGCATGGTTTGGAGGTTGTTCTAACAACATTACCTGACAACGAGATTGCGCATCAGGCTGTATGGCTTCCTTTTCTGCGCAATGAGTTACAGGCCGGAGCAGACACTATTCTCATCGGCCACTCGTCGGGGGCCATCGCGGCTATGCGTTTTGCAGAACAGTGCCCCATTATCGGCTCAGTGATTGTAGCGGGCTACCATACTGATCTGGGGATGCCTGATGAGCGGGTAGGCGGTTGGTTTGATACCCCCTGGGATTGGGAGGCTATTCGCCGCCATCAACAATGGATTATCCAGTATGCATCCGTTGATGATCCGTTTATTCCGATTGCGGAAGCCCGTTATGTGCATGAACAGTTGCAGACGGAATACCATGAATATACTGATCAGAATCATTTCGGTGGTGGCGGTAAGCGAAAGACAAGGTTTCCGGAACTGGTGAATGCAGTGCTTGAAAAATGTCAGATCCAACCGGACCGTTAATACATGTTCTACAAAAGACGAAAAGTCGCTATCGAAAAGACCACGTCCGGGCGGTGAATTACGCATTGGTTCAGTAGGAGCCCGTGGTTTATAGTGCGCGAAACAATCCGCCACTTTGAAAACACGACTGATCAGGATTTCTAGCTCTATGCCGCTTTCCCGCCCCCTGTTACCGGATTATGACGTTATTATTATCGGAGCCGGTGCAGCAGGTCTGATGTGCGCATTGACCGCCGGACAACGGGGGCGCAAGGTGCTGATCCTTGATCACGCCAATAAAATCGGCAAGAAAATCCTGATCTCCGGTGGTGGTCGCTGTAACTTCACCAACCTTTATGCCGAGCCTGCGAATTACCTTTCTGAAAACCGGCATTTCTGTATTTCTGCGTTACGGCGCTATACCCAGTGGGATTTCCAGGCACTGGTGAATAAATACGGTATCGCGTGGCATGAGAAAACCCTCGGCCAGCTCTTTTGTGATAACCGTTCCGGTGACATCGTGAATATGCTGGTGGCTGAATGCCGGGATGCCGATGTGACGATTCGGCTGAAAACCCAGCTAGAGAAGATTAAGCCTGTCACCAATGGCGAAACTTGTCGTTATCGCATTACCAGTTCCCTTGGTGAATTTACCTGTCAGTCATTGGTGATCGCGACTGGTGGACTGTCTTTTCCCACGATGGGGGCGACAGGTCTGGGGTATGACATTGGCCGTCAGTTCGGTCATCAGCTGGTTGCCCGGCGGCCGGGGCTGGTGCCGTTTACCCTGCCAGCTGCATGGTTGCGCAGATTTGGTGAACTGGCGGGGGTGAGCGCCGAAGTGGTGGTGAGCTGTGGCCATCAATCCTTCAGGGAAAAACTGCTTTTTACCCACAGAGGTGTAAGCGGCCCTGCGATTTTGCAGATTTCTTCTTACTGGCAGGAAGGTGAGACTGTTTCTATCAACTGGTTGCCCGGTGTTGAGATTGAATCCTGGCTGCGCACTCTGCAGCTGGAGCGTCCGAAAGCTGAGACGCGAACGGTGTTATCGGAATACCTGACTCGCCGTCTGGCGCTTGCGCTGTGCGAAAATGGTAACCTGCGGCGTTTGACGGACAAGGGACACAAACCGATCAACCAGTATACGGATGCAGAATTAAAGGCATTGGCTGATAGCCTGGAAAACTGGGCATTAACACCCTCTGGTACTGAAGGCTACAAAAAAGCGGAAGTGACGCTGGGGGGAGTGTCGACCGATGAAGTCTCTTCCAAAACCCTGGAAAGCCAGCGCCAGCCGGGCCTGTTTTTTGTCGGCGAAGTGCTGGATGTGACCGGACATCTGGGCGGTTTTAATTTTCAGTGGGCCTGGGCATCCGGCCATTGTGCCGGGCAGTATGTATAACACCAGAGCACTGTGTTGCCGTTGATGAACAAAATCACGGCCAGTTTTGAGTGTATTGCCAGAGAGCAGAACAGGATTCTGGGGGCCGACACATGAGTGGCAGCCTGCTGGGTTATCTACATACCTTTGAATGTGCTTCCCGTCACCTGAGTTTTACCCTGGCGGCAGAAGAACTCTGCCTGACCCCAAGCGCCGTGAGCCATCGAATCAAAAAGCTTGAGAAGCAACTGGGGTTTGACCTGTTCAGGCGCTATCCACGGCGGTTGCAGCTGAGTAATGAAGGAGAGCGACTCTACCGGGTTTTGTCAGGTTCCCTGCAGGATATTCAGGGCGAAATCCAGCAGATTAGAAACAATGAACTCAGTGGTGCGTTGATCATCTTTGCCCGGCCAAGTATTACCCAATGCTGGCTGGCGCCCCGGCTGCCGGACTTTCATGCAGAATACCCTGCCATCACCCTGGATATCCGCACCGGCAATGAAGATATTGATTTCCGTGTACAGCCGGTGGATGTCGCACTGTATTACACCGGTGATGATTATCCGGGATTGCATCGAACATGGATCATGGAAGAAGCTCTGTTCCCTGTTTGTACACGTGACTATGCGAAGTGTTATCAGCTGGCGGACAACCCGAAAAATATCAAACGCTGCCTGTTACTCCATGATGCAAGGGCATGGCCACATGCGGCACATGACTCTGAATGGGCGTTATGGGCAAAAGCCAGTGGTTTTGGCGATATCAGCGAGATACCGGGCTTCACCTTTGACTGCTCAGACCTGGCCGTGACTACAGCACTGAACGGTGGTGGCATCGCGATGGGAAGGCGACAGTTGGTCCAGAAAAGGCTGGATCGTGGAGAGCTGGTGGCGCCGTTTGGTGGAATGCAGGTGAAATCCCCGCACCAGTATTATGCGTTATCCCAGCCATGGCGGATCAATGAGCCCAAGATTCGGGCGTTCACGGAGTGGCTCTTAAGGAAGGGAGCTTAGGTGTTGACCCTTTGAAAACCGGAAAAGACGGATAAAACCAATACTGTTACCAGTATTTAACAGGCGGTCATTATGCGTGACATTCTGAGTTAACAATTGATGGAACTTACTGGTTGCAGAGAAATCTTTAATTGTAATGATTCAAGTATCAACAAAGGTCATGTGAATTATGATTGGCCCATCCTGGGGGGCAACATCTGCAAACCGGCAACAGAGCGGGATTTCTGCCTCTGAACATGTTACGGCTGGGTTAATACAATAAGTGCAACAGGCTGAAATTTGAGAAGTGAGGCAGCTGTCAGTAGATTTCTAAGTTGCCACACTCTGAAATGGATGTCTGGAAAGAACAATTAGTCAGTGGCAACATACTGACCAACTAGGAGAGAAACTAAAACAGTTTCTAATAGATATAGAGGCTATTGAGGATACTCCTCTATTCTTGTCAATACTGTGTCGCCGACTCCTTCGATCTTCGATCAGAAAAGCTGCAAACGGAATCAGTAAGTCATTCCTTGAACGTACCGAAAGACTTCCAATACCTGCCAGAATAAAAAATCTATTCAGTGCCAGCAGCTTGCAAACGCGAATGTATCAGTAGATCAAGAATGTTTACATTAACCCTTTGTTGGTCATCAATAATGGACCGCGCTATCTACTGGCCATTATTCTTTTCGGTTTAATTAGACACTGATAGTTCAGTTATTTATTCCGGCAGCGAGATAATCCCGTCCCTTGCGAACGTAACTGCGCATTTCTTCCATCGGCACCATGTTTTCGCCGGTAGTCCTTGTAATATGGGTGGCATTGTTCAGCTGTTCTGACATTTTGCGTTAGAAAGGCAAGACATTATTGATCAATAAGAGAATTTATTGGAGTAGCAGAATCTAAGAATACAGCGTATATAACCCAGGCTCATCTGAATTGTGACAGGCAAAGGATACGTTGGGTGTGATGGCATCATAACGCGTTGATGTTTTTTATAGGCGATTTTTTAACGAGGTATTCCATGAATGAATCATCACTTACCCCTGTAGTAACGACCTCAACCGGAGGCGGACAAATTCAGGCACCAGCCATACCCTCTACCTCGATGGGAGCCGGTAGAAGAATGGTCGCCATCAGGTCTGATGGTAAGTACTCAAAAACCGGTACATAAGGCGATTTCACGTTCTGCCGCCTAAGCTCATCCCCATGTTCCCATTACCGCCTG
>NZ_BAABFL010000316.1:0-4482 GCF_039540975.1 Kistimonas scapharcae | reverse complement strand
TCTTTTCCGACATGCTCACACACCTTAATAGGGTTTCAAGATTACCCTTGTTTGTGTGTCCGGAAAACTATAACCACTTCAGGCTGTTGAATGTTGTCAACTTCGGTTGCCGATATCAAGCCACTGCACTCCGCCGATCAATGAACTTCTCGTAATCTTTGTGGTGAAGGAACAAATAGGCCGTCTCGTTAGCAATCACAAGACGGGCATTGTCAGAAATGGAAATTATTGTGTCTTTCCATTTGCGACTCTTTCGGGTGCGTATTTGCCCCTTTTCCAGAAGGCAAATGGCCTTTCTTGCCTTCTTTTGTAGCCTATCGGTGCCTCTGTTCTGATTGCCAGAGACGATGATGCGGTTAAGAGTGCTCATAACTTTCCCCCTTCTATGAGCTGTTAAGCAACGTATCCAAAGGTTGCCCAATTGAGTCCGTCAATTTTTAACGGTGTGGTGGTACCGGTACAGAGATCGAAAAACGCTCCGTGGTAGTCAATGCTGCCGTGGCGCATAAGGTTCCATAGAATCGACATGGCTTCTCGACTGGCTTTTTTATTCACGCCATAGTCCTGTTTGGCGATGGCGTCTGCATGGGAACAACTGTCGGTGTCGTTATCTTCCATCTCTGCCAGCACTGGGTAGAGATCAAAAACGTTGGGCAAGCGAAGTGAATCAGTCTGAGGCGGTGTACCTAGATGGCCAAGTATGACATTGCCATCATTGCGGGAATTGCCGCAGTCCAGCCATAGCGTTGATGAATTTTTTTTCTGCCAGTGTTTACCGATGTCAGCACGGCATTGGGCTTTGTCGACAGCCGTGATGATGAGATCAAAGTGATCAGCATGCTCCGCTTTAAAGGCAACAGGCCGAGCCTTCCAGTCGACACCGAGAAACGAGCGGTATTTTGTGATCAGAATTTCTGCCTTGTTGTAGCCGACATCGTTTGGCAAAAATCTTTGCCTACCAACATTGGCGGGAGACACGATATCGGGATCGAATGCCGTCACAGAGAAGCCCTCTCCGCCGAGTTTGCAGAGTAGGTAGTGCATCTGTACCAGTTCGTCCAAAATCTCGCTGCCGGTGCCGCCAACGCCAATCAGAGCGATTCTGAGTGAGCCGGATAACCATGAAACTGGTGTAGTGAATGTGGCCATTAGAGAACTCCCCTGAGCACGTTATCGAGGCGACCGATAAAAATCATTTCAGATGCCTTCACCTTCTCACGGGTCTTGGACTTTGCAACCCAGTAGTCGAAGTGCTTTTTGCTGGTTTCGCATCCCTTGAGGGTTTTGCTGTGATTGATGTGCGTGAACTGGCTATCGAACAGGCATGATTCGCAATCAGCAAGATTGTCCAATGTGACGGATGAAGGGAGTGTGGCTGTACCTTGGCAAAGCCTGCCGTCTTCATAAATATTGGCCAGCGGCGCATGGTAGAGCCTGGTCGTCAATGTTGGACGGCTATTTGAAGGTAGACCGAAGATTCTGACATCTCTCCCGTCAATACTGGAAACGAAAAGCAAAGGAGGGTATTCAACACTTAATCGACGGGGGCGATCTTGCCTGATCCACATGCTGCGCTGTTGGCGTTTGGTGTGCCAGATGATGTGCTTGCCGTTGTTGAGCAGGACATTGTGTGGAATCAGCCTGCCTGTGTCCGCAATGGTGTTCGACAGCACTAACTCTGATAAGGCGTTGCTGTCTACAATCTCTCCCAGCCCGATGTGACCGCTATTGGAAACTGAGTGACGTGTGACCGCCATTAATTCACCCTCAGACTGATAGAATATCAGGGCGGTATGGGGAACTGGTGCAGGCGCTGGCCTAATAGGTGCGTGGTCGTAGTCAACGATATTAACCATTTGAATTCCCCTTTAAATAAGACCATGAAAACATTGAATTGAGGAAATGCAATCAATCCTCTGAAAGCAAAGCTGTCAGTCTGGCAAAGAGAATTTCAGAAAGGGTGATGTTTTTTAAGAGGCCGAGGGTTTCCTTTCTGAGGCTCAATATTAAAGAAGCACCTTCTCCATCTGAATGATTATTCTCGTTAAGAGAAGATAGGAATTCATGGTCATTACTATAATTGTGCGCGATCACCCGTCCGTCAAAAATGGATTTATCCGAAGCTGATTCCCATAGGTCGGATGTGTTATCGCTATAGGTATCTTGAATAATGAATAATGCGGCTTGAATGAAAGCAATTATTTCTTTTTCAAAAGATGAATCTGCGGTTGTCGTGCTAAGTATTCTTTCAATTTCTGACATTGCTTCATACAATCCCTTGTATTCTGGATGACGTCGGTAATTAAGAAAATATCTGAAATACGATGCAAAATCTTCAATGCACCAGTTGCAGCCAAGTTCAAAGTCGAGGACTTCAGCAAGATACTCGTAATTTTGATGTAGCCAGTCGGAGAAGGATTCGTCATCAGTTGATTCATCAATTTGCTTGTCTATTATCTGGCAGTCAGATTCAGACAATGACCCGAGTATTTCAAAGTATTCGCAGTAAGCCATACCTTCAATGTATTCCCGCATGTGCAGGAACAGCCCCATATCCGCCAAAATCAGGCTAAAAAGTGAGACTGCATCGGCCAATTGGTGATTTTTGAACGTGGCAATATCAACAAACAATACGCCAGTATGACACTCATCGTTCAGCCGTAAAGCAAGCTTTTCATCGTTGTACCCGTAGAAACCATTTTTCCCTGTGGTGATGGTGAGTTCTAATGACATTTCATCGGCAATGTAACTATCGTATTTCTCGCTACTCTGCGAACTAGCCGGTAAACGGGCAACGATCTCTTGCCTGAAGGTCTGAAGAAACTGGCCAATACTGGCCAGAATCCTATTGAATATGGCTGTAGCCGAATCTACCTGTTCCTTTGAGCCTATAGCAGCATCAATGAGTTCCTGGATGTCAGTTTCAGGCAACCATCCTGCCTCGATGCCGAAAGCCACTATCTCAGCGACATTCTCTATCTCGTTTGCAACTCCCAAGTCGGTGAAAGGAGGCTTAGAAATGCGTAAGTCATCAAGGACAGATTGGGGCTGATGGATAGATTGTCCGACTACCTTTTGGAACCACGGAACCTCTACAACGGGGGACAGAGGTGCGGGGGAAGCAATACTGATGAGGGTTTTGTCGCTGTGAGGCTGGATTGCCATTGCTGGTACTTTTGCGAACATGCTGGCTTCCTGTTTTCAGTCAAATGCAAAAATGTGTTAGAAAACGACCTGTTCTTGTTAATCAAGTCTGCTAACTTGTCTTTCATTGTAAAGTTCCTTTGAAAAATGCAACTAGGTGGAAAAAGGGGCAAAAGCCCCTTATTCAATTCTCGATTTGTACGTAAACATTCTTTTTGGTGAATCTTAGCTGAAGGCTTTTGAACTCCGTAGCCGCTTCAAATATGTCTCTGTTCATTGGAATACAAAAATCATCCTGATTACCACCATTCTTCAGCTCTTTTGCGAGACTTCCAGATACCAAGCGGGATGGATGGCGCATAAGTATCTTTGCGCTGATACCTAAAAATTGAATCAGCTGGTCTTATCGCCAGGTATGCAAGGTTTTCAGAGCATTTGCTTCTACAGTGGCTGATGAATGGTGGTAATCAGGAAAATCATCGCCCCCACAAATATAATTTGACCTGTCCCACCATTCATCAAAATCATTTTTGTCTGGATTAAAACCATCGGCATAACAAATGTTCTTTCTTTTGCCGTTCTCAATATCCCCTGTGTCGGAAATAAAATAAATGCCGTGGTCTTTTACCAGTTTGATACCGCACTGATTCCTTTTGGCTTCGTTGACAGTATCTAAAAAAGGTTGATTGACAGAGAAATTGATTGTTTTGGCCATTAAATAATTCCTTATACTCCTTTAACCATTAACCTTGGGGGGCGGAAGAATTAGCGAGTAAACCAGCTTGCCGCCTTCAACCACGGCATCTTCTTCAAAAACCCGTGTGTGCCTGAATTGTGGAAACTGTGTTGCCAATAGACGTACAGCCTCATCAAGCGAGCCTTGTGGAAGGGGGTCAGGTAGTTCAGTTGCTCCGACCTTGAACACGCGGGGCAGAGTGGATATGTGCGCCATTTGAATCCTCCTTACAGGCTTTCTTCAAAGAGATCGTCGTTATCTTCCGATTGTGCCGGAGAGTCCTTTTTAGCCTCTTGAGGCGTTGTATTCTCTGTGGTTGGAGATTGGTGTGAGGCGGCAACATTTTCAATATTGCTTCGCTGTGCAGCGGGAATAAAGGAAGATGCAAATTGAACCAGAGCCTCAGCAAATTCCACGTCGACTTCGCCACAAAATCCAGACATCACAAGAGGTTGCTGAAGTGCGGCTCTTGCCTGCATGTTTGTATTATCAGAAGGATTGCCCAGAGCGGCCTGAGCAATTGCGTATTCTGGCACAACTTGAACACCGATTCTGGTAACTCTTGAACACCCATTCTGGTAAGTCTTGAACACTGATTCTGG
>NZ_BAABFL010000315.1:0-4480 GCF_039540975.1 Kistimonas scapharcae | reverse complement strand
GGGACTCGCGCCCATGGGCGCAATAAAAGCCCTTTGAGGGCGTCATCTAATAAGCCTCCGGCTTTGCCGGAGGTCATTTAACTTTCTAAGAAGGTGTGTGTATATGATGTCAATAAATTAACAATTATCCTGAGTGATCGAGTGCATGTGTTTATCTGTCCTTAATGTATGTCGATATTGTCGTGTTTTTATAATAATTTGGCAGAGTTATTTTCTTTTTTACCTATAATTTTTATTCAATAGAGTTGTTTGTTTTGCGCTTTTTGGCTGATGATGCTAACCATCAAGATGGTAATTGAAGCCGCATGATCTAGATGGCTAATCTTGGGTATGACTGTTTGTTACAGTTGCATCAATTGATCCAAATTGAACAGCAGGATTTTCGTGGTCATCTCTGATTTTGTAACCTATATTGATTTTCAAAGTTATTTCCTTTCCTTTCCATTCGTTTTGTTAACGCAGGCTCACAAATGTGAATCACGCAGCAGTCGCATGGCTTGAGGGAGCTCATGTTGCTCCTCAGCATTTTCAGCAACAGGAGCGTTATTTTGCTGATCTCGCAATGCAGTACTTTCGTACACTGGGAGGTGATGATTTTGGCTTCATCGAACTTCAGCTGGCCAGGGAGTTAATGCCTTCAGGCAAGGTGGGGCTGAGATTCGCAAAAGGCGTTTTTCCTGATGCAACGCCATTTAATATCTCCCGTGAAATGGTGATAGATATCCCTGATGGCAGTACGGATCTTATCGTCTATCTGACGATTCCGCTACGAAGCTACGGGGATCAAGAGGTCGGTAGCAGGGAAGAGGTCAATTTTCGTTACCTGCTGTCCAGTGATGAAATCACGGACAATACGAATAAGGACAATCCGGCAGTCAATATCTCACTCGCGGAATATAACTTCCAGCTTCAGCTGGGTGGGCGGGACTTGAGTAACTATTCGACCCTGGCGGTGGCAAAGGTCAAGGAGCTGGATAGTGGCGGCGGGGTGGTATTGGATCCTGCGTTTATTCCGCCCGTACTCTGTGCCAAGGCCAGTACGGTTTTGAGCAGCCGCTTGAAAGAGTTCTATGCGCAGCTGAGTCACCGCGCCAAGCTCATTGAAAACCGTATCCACAGTGGTAAAAGCTATAAAAGCCTGCAGGCACTTTACCATGATCAGCTCTGGCAAATTCTCCTCCGGCAATGGGAGGCCCGCCTTGGGAGCATCAGGATGCATCGTCGTATTAATACCGCACAGCTTTACGATGAGTTGATCACGTTATGTGGTGCGCTGAGTACAATCAGCCAGCGTCCATTTCCTGAACCTAAGGGGTTGACGTTCAACAGTCTTGAGCAGGCGTTTACGCCGCTTTTTGGTTGTCTGGAGGAGTTTATCCAGGCAGCCAGTTATGAATACGTATGGGAGCTACTGCCAAAAGAAGCGAAGCCGGCCGACCGTCGCTGGGAGTATGCATTGACCGGCGATATTGACGACAAAAGCCGTTTCATTATGGCAATTCCAGAGAAAAGGGTTCGAGAAAATCCCGGTGACATCCTTAACCTGATTACACTGGGGCCTAAAAATCGGATTGATCAACTGGTTTCGACAGCGATCAAAGGTATTACGCTTTCCCGGTTATCGATTCCTCCGTTTGAACTCAATCTACCAGATCATTGCTTCTATGAAATTGATACCGAGTCAGATCTGATCAAGGAGGCCATCAACAACCATATGCCACTGGTCATTCATGCGTTTCAGCAACTGGGTAGCTTCAATATACGTTTATTCATTGTACGGCGCTGAAGAGTATTCATATGCCTGATATCAAAGCACAGGGGAATCCTGAACTGGGCCAGACGGCTTCGGATAAAGAACACCGTCAGGATGTGCCGTTGATTTTGGACTGGGTAGACCTGAAAGATCCGCTGGTTAATCGCTTATACCCATTTCTGGCTGTTCTCAGTCACATTAATCGTCTCAGTGACCAGAGCGCTGTCCCTGACAGTTTATTTGGGCAGCTAACCGAAACAGCGATAAAACTGCAGAAGTCTTACCCTGATGAAGTGACGTCGGTAGGTTGTATGTGGGTGTCTGCTGCCATTGATGAAAAAATCATGATGAGTCGCTGGGGGGCAGCCTGGCGACAGGAAACACTCTGCAGTCGATTGTTCTTTCGGGGCGATGCCGGCGTACACTGTTTTGACTTGCTGGGACAGTGGTTGCAGCATCCAACGCCCAACCCTTCATTGTTACTGGTTGCATACCTCTGTATGAAAATGGGGTTCAGGGGGCAGTTCAGGCATGACGGAAAGGAGCGTATCAGTGAGCTCTATTCGCAACTGAAAAAACAGCTGGGTCGAAATCGGTATTTGCGGGAGCAGCCGTTTGTTTTTATCGATATCAATGACCGGAGTACCCGGTTTAAAACCCGTTGGCACATAAAAAAATGGCCAATAAGCATTGTGGCCACCGTCTGTGTTGTCACCCTGGTTATCGGTGCCACTTTATGGTCTGTTTCAATGCAATACCGTTTGCGTACAGAAATACTGGATGAGACACAGCGTATCAATCAGCTGTTTGATGATAATACGGAGGTAAGCCCCTCGGACATTCGTCATGCTCTTTTCCCTAAGAAATAAAGTGCTTGTCTTTATCATACTGGCGTTCCTGATACTCGGCATCATCGCGACGGCATTAGGGATGGCTGTGATGATGTCGGGGCATTCCGTTTATGGCGCATGGGTAACCGGTGCTGGTGTCATTGTTTTCCTGGTGGCCTTTTTGTGCCTGTTGTTTCTTGTTATCACCCGGTACAGGCAACTGTCAGAACCGGCAAAGCTGGTTTCAGAGTACATGAGCCAGTTAATGGCCTACCAGGCCAGTATTCGTGAAAAAACGACATTTTTTCCATGGTTCTACGTGATTCATGCTGAGCCTAAAGAATCCAATGCGCTGATGGCAGCGCTGCGCTTTCGCTTGCTTCCCCCTGATAATGACAAGGTTCTCAACTGGATTGAGATATGGACTGAAGGTCGTACCGTCTTCATCTGTCCGTCCAATAAATTATTGTCTCTGGATAAGAGGGATCCGTTATTGAGTGAGTTGCTGGGTAGGATTCACCATTATCGAAAAAGCAGGACGTTCAGTGGTGTTCTGATTGATACATCACCAGAGGTTTTACAGGAGAATGCGGTTTTTGGTAAAGAGTTGCCACAGCATATTATTCGGCTGTGTGAGCGCATTGGTCAGTCACTCCCGATACTTTTCATGACAGCCGGCATTGATACGATCTTTTCCCGGGCGGTGCTGAATCGAAATTTCAGTCGTGAAGAACGCTCTAAGGCATGGGGGGCGTGGCGCGATGAATTACAGAAACCTGCCAGTGAATGGTTTAGAGAAAGCTGGCAAACACAAATGCAGCAGCTCTTTTGTAAGCAGGTTCATGCAATCAGCAATGATTATGATGATGCCCTGTGTAATGACAGTCTTGCGCTTGTTTTTGAGTTCATACAACTCGGTGCCTGGCTTGGCAAGTTGGTTAACTATTTTGATCATGCGTTTGATAAACAGCGTCCGCAACTGAGGGGTTACCTGCTCATCGCATCCGGAGAGACAGAGGCGGTGACCAGCCTGCTGGCGAGGTGGTGTCACCAGTATTTTGGATTGTCGACAGCGCTGGCGCACCCATGCACGGCAGACACGGCTTTTGCCAGTGGATTGTTCCACCAGGTGTTTTTGCCTATGTCCCAATATGCCGGGGCTAATCGTACGGCACAGTTCTTTCATCGTATGTGGGGTGGCGTTTTTGTGGCGGGTGCGTTCCTGTTTGTCGGTGGAGTGGCCTGGTGGTGTTATCTCAACCTTGATCAATTAGAACAGCTGAATACGGAAACAAGTCGCGTCGTGGATACTTATGTCACGGAAAGGATCAGGGCGCGTGGCAGTAGCGATGAGACGCTTGAATCTACCCTCGAGCAGCTGCAAATATTGCAGACATTGAATAAAACCTATGAACAGCTACCGATGCGTTTTCTCATTGCGCATTGGGCTGTCAGGAGTTATTCCAATACGTTTCGTCACTTCTATGACGAGCAGTTGAAAAACCGGTTATATCCATACCTCGTCAAGAGTGCAGCACAGGCGTTGGAGGTGCAGCTTGTCAATGCCGAAATCCAGTCTGTATTTGATCGACTTCGCTTGTATCAGATGTTGTATGATCCTGGCCTACTCCACAAAAGAGAATTGATTCAAGGGCTCTTGCCCATCGTCAGTGAAGAATACAGTTTATCCGTTATCAATGAATACCGACTCTCGGAACAGGCCAGTGACCTACTTTCGCTATCGAACTATCCGGTACAGTTACCGGATGTCTCCCTGCTGAATCAGGCGAGGGACAGTCTTTCCGGGTTGAGTGATACCTGAATCCGTGAGTTCTTGATTTACCTGGCAATCAATCGGGTCAATCTCTTAATTCCAGGTGACCGGGTTAATCAGATT
>NZ_BAABFL010000314.1:0-4443 GCF_039540975.1 Kistimonas scapharcae | reverse complement strand
TATGAAAGCATGAGCGGTAGCAACATACTGCGGATTTTCAGGCTTGGTTCAAGGCTTTCAATGAAACGTCAACAGCCCCTAGGTGTGAGTGCATGGCTATCACTACTAATGGTGCTATGTGGGATTTTTGCCGATGGCTATATCGCATTGACGGCGATTACGCTGATCGGGCTGTGTAACTCGGTGATGTATCCGTTGATATACAGCCTTTCCATGCAGAACCTCAGCCCCATGGCTGCTGCACAGGCATCCGGCATCCTGAGTTCCGCCGGGGTTGGCGGAGGCATTGTCCCACTGACGGCGGCAATCATTGCCGACCATTACGGCGTCAGAGGTGCGTTCTTGGTGTCCGCCTGCTGCTATGGCTATATCCTGTACTACAGCATGAAAGGCTGTGAAATAACGACACAGGAAACCGGCAGCAGCGAAACAATAAAGTAAGTGAGAGAAGTAGAAAAGAAGAAGAGGGAAGATGGCTGGGGTGGCAGGATTCGAACCTACGCATGACGGGATCAAAACCCGTTGCCTTACCGCTTGGCGACACCCCAACAGAGGAACGTGGTAGCTAGGGGCAGATTCGAACTGCCGACCCCAGCATTATGAGTGCTGTGCTCTAACCAACTGAGCTACCTAGCCATCATTCCTGAAAGGACATGGCTGGGGTGGCAGGATTCGAACCTGCGCATGACGGGATCAAAACCCGTTGCCTTACCGCTTGGCGACACCCCAACTGAGAACTTGAAGCACCGGAGAAGACCCGGCGACATCGAGGCCGGTATAGTAACGTTTCCGTTCTGAAAATCAACCCCTGAAAGTTCATCCCCTCGGTGGTAGCTAGGGGCAGATTCGAACTGCCGACCCCAGCATTATGAGTGCTGTGCTCTAACCAACTGAGCTACCTAGCCCCGACGAGATGCGGCGCATTTTGGTGATATTGGGGGGCTGTGTCAATAGCTGTATTTATACATAAAGCACCACAACTCCTGTTAACGCTACAACATCCTTCAGAACAGGCAATAAATACTTTGTGTTGAAAAATACACTTGCAGGAAATCTATGGCATGCTGAGCTGGTGCCACCCCAGCAAATAAAACCATACATTTTACTGATTACCACCATTCTTCAGTTCTTTTGCGAGATTTCCAAGCACCACACGGGATAGATGGCGCATAAGTATCTTCGTGCTGCCCCCTTAACTTTGAATCAGTTGCTCTATATCGCCAGTATGGCAAGGCTTTCAGAGCATTTGCTGCTACTGTGCTGATGAATGGTGGTAATCAGGTACTTTTTTATCTCAAACATACGCAGCGGCTGAATCTGGCGCATTCAACAAGAACTTGATTTCCGCTTTGCCACTCTCCTCTTCAATATCTTTCGAATCTGAAGAGTGCTCATGTTCTTCTATAACATCCAACTCTATTGATTCCTGTGCCTCTTTGCCTTCTGTTTTTGCATGCATAATTCCTGCACTGGTTGACGATGACTGCATCTCAACGCTGTGGCACTCTGCCTCCACTTGAATTGAAACGCTAGAAGACGCCTGATTAGACTCCGGCACGGGACCTTGCAACGAGGAAGCACCACCATTATTTACGGTTGGATATACCGGTCCGGTAGCCGCCAAAGATGGCCTACCACCAGTAAACTGAGGAACTGGCTGATACGGCCTAAAACAGGGACTACATGGTCGACAACAGATTCGAATAAATTTTTTCATGGCCCTCCCCCCCCTGACACTGCCAATCGCCATAAATGCTCCCATTTTATGAGGAACCTTTAAGGTATTAAGGACTTGGCAAACCAGAACCATCCCCGCACTGGCAAACGCATAACTCGCTAAAACTGTTGCCTCAAATTTTGGCGCCTCTCCAAGAATGGACTCAACATAACCAGGAACATTTAAAATATTCTGTAGAGCCTGCTCTTCAGTCAAATTGTGGTAATGAACTATTTCTCCAACAATCATATTGAGAGATTTAACAAAGTCACCTTGATCCAGTTGAATTGCAGCCCTTGCCGCCTTAGCAACTGGCGCTCCAGCAATACCTGAAGTCCCAATAATCCCTACAACATTACCAGCAAAAGCACCCGTACTGTGCACTCTATATCTCAATGGATACTTTTCGATAAGCTCAATTGGAACAATAAGATCATCAGGACTAGGTAAATCAAGCTCAATGTTTTCAAACTGATGTAGATATACCGTGAAAAACTCATCAGGCAAACATCCGATCAAATACTTAACATTATTCAAACACTGAACCAGCCGTTCATTATAAAAAATATGCTGATATTGAGCACCGGTTTGAATGCCACCTTGGGTGCTAGCCTGATTGCTATCTTGAGCACTGCTGTGAATGTCACCTTGATCGCCCCCCTGATTACCATTTTGAGTGCAACCCTGATCATCGTCTTCAGCACTCAATATTGAGTTTATTTGTAAGACTAATTCTTTCTTGAAAGCTGAGCCACAATTCTCTGTAGATCTATAGTTTATTTCAAACGCTTTCAATCTGGCATTTAAAGATAAAAAGACATGTTCAGGCAGTTCATGCTTTATCAAGGCCTTGAGCTCTTTTATTGTATTCACAATTTCACTCTTAATACCTTTCTTAACCGAGTATTTTATTGCTGTTTCAACAAATAATTTTGCACTGAACAAATTACCTTCCAGAGCAACATTCAGCGCTACAGTTTGTCTTGATTTTCGCACCGAATCTTGCCCTGAAACCTGAGCAGCAGAAGCAGGCTGTACTTGAATTTTGCGAGCATCCCCCCCCCTTCGACTAGTAGAGTCATCATCAGCAGTATCATATTGACTCTCCGTTTTTATAGAAGCAACTGATGACCTACGGCTACTGATTCTTCTTCCCATAGAGGGTTGCACTTCACTCTCAAAGGTGACAACTGCAATTTTTTTCTCCGAACTCCCATAAGCCTCAGGCACCCAGCCAGAACCACACTGACTTAAACTTCCAGCACAACGCATACATACTCTCCATGATCACGTTTAATTTAAAAATAAATTCAAAGCGTATGAGAGAAGAGATATTTTCACCCTAACTAACACGGAAGCTGCCCAAACAATATAACGACTATCAAAAACAACACATGAAGCCATTTCTTCCTGATAAACTTCTCCCCGCTGACCACACAACAACCATTACACAGGTACGAACATGACCCAGGAATCGATCGTAATTGTCAGCGGCGCCCGCACACCGATGGGTGGCCTGCAAGGCTCGCTGTCCAGCCTGACAGCACCGGAGCTGGGCAGCATCGCCATCAAGGAGACCGTCAGCCGCGCGAATATCAATCCTGAAGACGTTGATGAAGTGATCATGGGCTGCGTCCTGCCTGCAGGCCTTGGACAGGGCCCCGCCCGTCAGGCATCCCGGAAAGCCGGCCTGCCGGACGCTACCGGCTGTACCACCATCAACAAACTCTGCGGTTCCGGCATGAAAGCCGTGATGCTGGCCCACGACCTGATTCGCGCCGGTACCAACCAGATCATGATTGCCGGCGGCATGGAAAGCATGAGTAACGCCCCCTACCTGCTCGACAAGGCTCGCAGCGGCTACCGCATGGGACACGGCAAGGTGATGGACCACATGTTCTTGGATGGACTGGAAGACGCTGAAACCGGTCGGCTGATGGGCTCTTTCGCCCAGGAAGTGGCAGATAAATACGAACTCTCCCGCGAAGCGATGGACGCCTTTGCCATCGAATCCCTCAAGCGGGCCCAGAAAGCCACTAACGACGGCTTACTGGAGGCTGAGATTGCCCCTGTCACCTATACCACCCGCAAAGGTGAGCAGACTGTTAGCCAGGATGAACAACCCTTTAACGCCAATATTGAGAAAATCCCCAGCCTTCGTCCGGCGTTCAGCAAGAACGGCACCATCACCGCCGCCAATGCCAGCTCCATTTCCGATGGCGCCTCTGCCCTTCTGCTGATGACAGAAAGTGAAGCTGCAAAACGCGGTCTGCAACCACTGGCCCGCATTGTCGCGCACAGCACCCACTCCCAGCATCCGTCAGAATTCACGATTGCCCCGGTCGGCGCACTGACCAAGGTGTTGGCTAAAACCGGCTGGAGCAAAGACGACGTTGACCTGTTCGAAATCAATGAAGCCTTTGCCATGGTTACCATGATTGCCATGCAGGAACATGGCCTTGATCACAGCAAGGTCAACGTTCATGGCGGTGCCTGCGCTCAAGGACACCCCATTGGCTCAACCGGCTCGCGAATCCTGCTCTCACTGATCTATGCACTGAAGCAATACGGTAAGAAGAAAGGTATCGCCAGCCTCTGTATTGGCGGCGGAGAAGCGACAGCCGTAGCTGTTGAAGTACTCTAAAAAACTAGGAGCTGTTGACGTTTCACATTGGTAACCAGACAAAAGCACAAGCCAGAGCTACGACACTGACAAAGTTTCGCTT
>NZ_BAABFL010000313.1:0-4398 GCF_039540975.1 Kistimonas scapharcae | reverse complement strand
CTAAAGCGAAACTTTGTCAGTGTCGTAGCTCTGGCTTGTGCTTTTGTCTGGTTACCAATGTGAAACGTCAACAGCTCCTAGAAAATTTAATATTTTTTATAGATATTTAGATTTGCTAATGAGGCATTTGGACTACAAGCTGGTGTCTGCGCTCGATGCCGTGATCAGCACCGGCAGCTTTGAAACAGCGGCACAGTCATTACACATCACCCAGTCAGCGGTATCTCAACGCATTCGGGAACTGGAAAAACGTCTGGCACAGCCCCTGGTGCTCCGCAGTCAACCACCGGTTCCGACTGAAACTGGTCGTAAACTGTTGGGTCTCTATCGACGGGTGCAACTGCTGGAGCAGGACGTCCTTCCAGAACTGTGTCATAACGCAGACGAACTGCCTTACCCAACACTCAGCCTTGCCGCTAACGCCGATAGCGTTGCCAGCTGGCTGATTCCCGCACTGGCTGACACCCTGCGAACCCACCCGGTCAGCCTAGACCTCGTGATCACGGATGAATCCCGCACGCTGGACCTGCTACGCAAGGGCGAAGTCATTGGCGCCATCAGTCTCGACAGCCACACCCTGCCCGGCTGCCGCTGCGACCTCTTGGGCCGAATGGATTATCGCTGTGTTGCCACGCCTGCCTTCATTTCCCGGTATTTTCCCGAGGGCATTACCCACGAAGCACTGAGGCAAGCGCCCGCTGCCGTCTATGATCACCACGACACACTGCACCAGACCTTTTTCCAGCAACACTTTGCGTTTGATGACAAGGCCATGCCAAGCCATACCGCACGCTCATCGGAAGCATTTATTAAACTGGCCTCTGAGGGCCTGGCCTACTGCCTGATACCCGATATCATGATCCGGCAGGCGCTTGAAACAGGTATTCTCAAGGATGTGACACCAGGATTGACGGTCAACCGCCACCTCTACTGGCATCGCTGGGCATTGGAAACTGAGTTACTGAAAATCGTCAGCCGTGACCTCGTTCGATACGCCAACGAGGCGCTGGCCTGACCTTATTTTTTCATTGGCGCCGGACTGAATACCGGGTCATTGAAAGCTTCAAAGCGGGGATCAGCCCAGATGTCGTCTTCGTGTACGGCATCAATGATCTCTTCGGGCTGCTCGATGGACAGCTCCTGACTGGACAATTCTACGACAGGTTGCTGTTCGGGCTGATCAGTAGGTTTGTCGTCATCCATGACGGTTCGCTCTCCCTGTCATTCGGCCTGTTAACAACAGGCACATTACGCAAGACGTCAAGAAGAACTATCGGAATCATCGAGCACAGCTTGAGGTGACACCTTTTGACAACAAATCTCAGGTGCCGACCTGGTAAGTGTTCCCCATGGGTAGGTACCCCCCTGTTTTGTAACCGCAATGATGCATCTTTCTCAGGAGCAGGCATGGGTACGTAGCCACCCGCTTCTCGAAGTGCTTTTTTATTGCCGAATACGTTAAAAAATTTATCTTCCGGTAGATGCAGCTTAACGAAAGATATCAAGCTCACAGACATGCTGCTCCCGCTGGGCTGATAATGACCACTGCCATTTGTCCATTCTTTAAGAATGCCACGATCAAATGTTACTTCTCCTGCATACAAAACCAGATCCCCATCTGATAGCGATGTATGTCCTTGAATACACTCGCCTTCCCAAAACACTGGTTCACCGCAAATAATCACCCCGGGATCGGATGCTTTTATGACAAACAAATACCAACCGTGAGGGCTTTTTGCCTTTTTCCCATTAATCAGGAAGTAACGAGGACCATGCTTCACAAGCCTATATCGACGATCAGAGGGAGCTGAAACCTGTAACTCATAACCATCTAGAACTTTTTTTGCATTCACGAATGCATTTGCCTTCTCAGAGGCGACTCTATTCAGGTGTTCCAAAAAAATATTGCTTTCATACATCACCAACACCCAAAAGTAAAAATAACCGTGTCAGATCATAGCTGCTCCGCCCCGCCCAGCTCACACTTTGCTGAAATCTGTTATGAGAGGATGAAACAAACATTCAAGAACATTCAAATGTTTTCATAATAGAGATTGAAAACAAAGGGGCAAAGCCAATTATTCCGTCGCGTCGGAGCAGGCTTGTTCAACGAGCATATGACAAGGCGCTCAACAAAGAGCGAATTCTCGTAGAACGGCTGTTTCAGAAACTGAAGCAATTTCGCCGCATAGCCACTCGCTACGAGACGCTAGGACGAAACTAATTTGGAATGCTTCATTTAGCAGCCAGCATGATATGACTGCCTTAATTGTGAACGCTCCCTAGTCGATAAAGACTGATAAAATCGCCACTAATCCGCATACCGAGCAAAGCCCTAGCACACACTGCCGCAACAGCGTCTGGCTGAAATGGTGTGAGACATAATTGGCTGTCACCGCGCCCAAGATAGCGGCAGGCACCATCATCAGGGATAACTGCAGTTGCTCCCGGCTGAAATACCCGTTAGCAAACAGAATCACCAGCGACACTATACTGCTGATTACAAAGTAACCGGACAGGTTGGCCCGCATGCTGTCAGCACTTTCATGCTGCATAACCAGCGCCATGGGCGGCCCACCAATAGCTGTGGCCGTTCCCATCACTCCGGATAGAAAACCCGCCATACATAGGGTGACCGGTGTGGCGGAAATACGGATGCGACTCAGGCTGGCCAGTACTGCCAGCAATACCATGCTGCCTAAAAACAGGGTCAATACGTCGCCGGATACCACTGTCAGCAGGTATCCGCCCAGCAGGGAACCGGGGATACGCCCGGCAATTGCACTGCCCAACCCTTTCAGAGAAATCGTGCGACGGTAACGAAACAGATTAATGGCAGCGACGGAAAGCGCCATCATGATCACCGGTCCCGGCACCAGCACGGGATTCAACCAGTAGAGCACGGGGGCTGACACAATCGCCAACCCGAAACCCAGGGAGCCCTGGATAAAAGCACCACAAAAAATCACCATGGCGTACAGCACCATGGACAGCGAGAGCACGGCCACTGCAAGACTCCAAACCCAATCAGGAATCCGCGCAGTTGACCCTTATAACTAAAAATAATCAATAAATAATTTTACGAAATATACACTCTGTCGCTGCGCTATTGCTGTACGTCAACAATGCAGATCTGCGACCTGAATCAAAGGCATGACATAACAGAAATTTACCGTGCTTTACGCCATTTCAACCGGCATACAGGCCATTAGAATTCACACTGTTCGTCAGCTTCTACAAGGCGCAGACGACGAACATCATCGGCCTGACACTTGATGATTCAGGACACCACTCAATCCACCAGTTATCCAGCCAAAGAGGTGCGCGCGTGCTTTTTGCTGAAGACGGGAATGTCACCAAGGCGTTTGAGGAGAGCATTCTCCGCTCCATCGCCGAACGGGAAGCCAAGATCTGCGAAACCTGAGACTATGACCATGTCATGTCGCTCCCGTGGGGAGTCAAGGAAACCGTAGATTCTGATCACGCTGATGATGTCAGCGCCTTTATTGCCACTGCTGAAGAGTCCGACATCACCGTCGGCGAGCGCAAAGCGAAACTGCTGAAGTTTGGTTTGAAGCAGGTCAAGGATAAGCACCTGCTGATTTATCGCTATCAATTAGCGAAATAAAACGTTTTTATTATCCCTATAAAGCAGGCATAACTTCCGAGTTACAGCCTGCTATCACAACACGGATCCTGTTTAATTAGAATACCGTGAGTTTTTCATAAAAGACGCCTTCGAACTATACAAAAACTGCTTAACACAGGGTGCGTGCAAATCTATCGTCTGAAGACTTACAGTTAGATCCGATGATTACACAAATCAAAAAAATCAACCTAGATCTGCTGCAGCGGACACTTCTGCCGCCCTCCAATCCCTTTCCGCCCTTATTAAAAGTTCAACCATTTCCGCATGCCCCTTCCAAAGTGCTAAATCAAGTGCTCTAATTTCGCTGCCATTAATCGTAGATTTCTCATTAATGTTGGCTCCTTTCGTCAACAAGTGACGAGCAACTTCAAGGTTACCTAGCACCGCTGCCAGCATAAGCGCAGTGAGACCCATATGAGATTTATGTTCTACATTAGCCCCCTCGCCAAGCAGGAACTCAACGACCTCTGACCGCCCATTTCTTACTGCATACATCAGGGCATTTTCGCCATAATTGCTGCACACTTCATTAATTTCAACACTTGGTTCCTTAAGGAGTAATTCAACTGCCCCCTTATGCCCAAATATCGCTGCTACTATCAGAGAAGTATGCCCATCTATGTTCCTCTGTTTAACATCAACTCCTGGTTGCTTAAGCAGTAACTCGGCGGTGTTTAGCTTAAATGTGGTTTTACCCAGTGTTTTGAAATCCTTTCTAATAACCCATCTTCTGAGAAGATTTCAGTCTT
>NZ_BAABFL010000312.1:0-4093 GCF_039540975.1 Kistimonas scapharcae | reverse complement strand
CAGGCGGTAATGGGAACATGGGGATGAGCTTAGGCGGCAGAACGTGAAATCGCCTTATGTACCGGTTTTTGAGTACTTACCTGAAATCAATGGTGTATTCCCCCCTGGGATTGGTTTTCAGGAATCGTTTCAATTCGGGTGTGGTTTTTGTGAGTTCCGCCAGATTGTATCGGCCCTGATGCAAATTACGGGGGTGAAGGCCCGCTGGCGTTACCGGGGGTGATGCTGGTTTCCCAGTCATTCTTTGCGTTTTTTTCACAATCGCTACAGCACTTCTTGCGTGGGTTCAGGTCAGTCAGGGGGAGTATTGTACAGGGTTGGTGAACGTTGTTTATCGCTGATAAATATCCCCGAACATTTCCAGCTGGGTCATATAAAGACGGGTGTCCAGTTCCAGCTGATGGTAGTCGGGTTCCATATGGCAGCAAAGCTGGTAAAACGATCGGTTATGGTCAGCTTCTCTTAGATGGGCCAGCTCGTGAACCACTATCATTTTCAGCAGTTCTTCCGGTGCATGTTGAAACAGCGTACCAATGCGGATTTCTTTCCGGGCTTTCAGTTTGCCACCGTGTGCCATTGTTCGCGAAATATTCAAACCCAGTGCCTGATGCGTCTGGCCGATCTTGCCATCAAACAGCACTTTATTGAGAGGCGCTGACTTGCGCAGGTACCGGTTCTTCAATGCCATCGTGTAGTCATAGAGTGCTTTGTTATTTCTTACTTCATGGGGTTCCGGGTATTTTTTCAATAACCATGCCCCTAAGCGTTCTTCTGTTATAAGACGCTGCGCCTGTTCAATCACAGTCTGAGGATAATGGAGTAAGTATTTCAACATGCCGTGGCGGTATCAATCATGGGTCAATGCATGTCGGAAACTAACATAGAAAACTGTGCACACCAATCAGGAAAAGAGTAAACATAGAAAAGGGCGCCCATGAAATCACTGAAAAGAAGCAGAAAAATGAAACATATCGGACATCGGCAAACTTGATTCTTTTCCCTTCAGAACGTCCTCACTCCAGAATATGAACATTCAGATTCATCAATTTCATGAGCTGCGTAAAGGCATTGCCCTATTACCACGTTATGGCGCGGTCTGTTCATAGGGCTTACCTCCACGACTATCATCACCGGCCCCGTATGGGTTAGCCCCATCGTAAGTCGAGAATCAAAATTGTTTATGTCGGACTTTTTGCTGCTCCCAAGATCCACCTTTAGTCTTCATCGTCTGATGATGATCCTGAAGTATCTGAAGACACCGGACTCCCTTTATACGGAATAAAAGGTTGGGTACCCTCATCCGTCGCTGCTGCAATACCACTTGTATTACTCGCTTGCTGCTGAGCCAACGATAATACAACCTGCTGGTAGCTTGCACCCTGGAACATACCTACACTCCCTGTACGATCGCTCATCTGCGACATTGCAAAAATTGGATTAACTAGTGGTTGCATGGGGTGTGAGATACGCCAATGGAATGGATCAAAAGAACTTACAGCCGTTGTTGCAGAGGGTCCAGGTATCGCAGCTGCGCTGATGGAAGAGACCGATGTTGCTACAGGTCTCTGAGGCTGTACATGTACAGCTTGTTGCGAGCCCGCGGCTGGTGATTGTGGTGCAGCCAATGCTGCGCTTGGCATACCGCTCATCGCCCGCTGCTCCTCTTTTTTGGCTTTCATGCGTCTGTTCTGAAACCAAACCTTTACCTGCCTTTCTGTAAGATTCGTGCGTTCTGCCAGTCCGGCTCTTGTACTAGCTGTAAGAAACCGATTCCCACTAAAGACGAGTTCCAGCTCTGATTTCTGCTCTTTAGAATAGGTCTTTCGTTTCTTTCTCCCAGTATCACGCTGATCGATAGGCATATCCTGAGCAGCTGGCGTATTACCTCTTCTGCTGCCCTCAGAAATCATGGCACTACTGGTAGCCTGTAAGGCCTGCAAGCCACTGCCAGAAGGCACCGGCTGCTGTGAATGACCAGTCGATTGAAATGGTAAGCTTTGATGGCCTGCGTAGGGCTGAAAAGCTCCCTGCCCCCCCAAAAAAGTCGACGGCCTATTTAGATAGCCATGCTGTGGCACCATATACCTCCCCTGGTAGAACGGGTAATCTTGAGTGACATTGTGTGCGGGGAAGCCTGAAGATGCTGAATATTGAGGCTCAAGACGTGCGGCCAGTTGATTGGGTATGCATGTCGTAACAGCAAAGTTTTGCCATTGGGTGCCGGCCATAGGCGCCTGCGACCGAATCGATTGTGGTGTTGCTTGCGATTGCATTGGTTGTGTAGTCACAGCGGCAATATATGAAGATGTCGCTTGAAAATCATTTATGTTCCTCATCAGATAATTACCTCACTTATCCTTAATTGATCAGTTTCAAAAAGTAAGCATATGAAACTACTATTTTTTTCATTAACAAATGAGTTGGTGCATCATGACTTCCCCACAACGTGCAGCATCATTTTTTCATATAGCTATATGATTAAAAATCATTTCCTGCCCATTAGTTTAATTCCATCAGGGGTTTAGCGATTCAAGCATAACCATCCGAAAGATGCCTCCTATGGATATAGGCCAACTTAAACATCAGATCAAAATCATGATATATAATTCAGTAACACATCTAACAACACTGTTAGCGCCTTCAAAACAACAGGGCATAAATCAACTTACCATTACGATTAGCGTCTAGCCTCAACATACAACATGGGTAAATCACAACCAATCTCAAAAAAGTCATATCGAGTCATATGGCAATATTATTCAGGGAATTCCAATTAAGAAAACAACTAACAAATGCGTTGGCATAAACAACCAGAGCCAGACTAAAAGTTAATATTTACCATTAAAAACCTTGATGAAATTTCACCCAACACACGACGCGCAGCGTTTGATCTGATCCAAAAGAATGAATGACCACTATCTTTTATCCAGGATAAACAATTCAAAAATAACCAAACATCTTCCGAACAGCCATTTCTTTTAAGTTGATCCTGAACCTTTTATATTGAAATCAGTCTACAGGTGATGCTTTTGTAATATCAGTGCTATTTAATATTAATACAAGATTGGTGAAGTATGGAAAAAGTGAGTGGACGGCAGGCATCAGCAAGCTCCAAAATGGATACTGAAACTCGCCAAGATTCATCCAGCACAAAAACAACGAATTCTGATGAAGATAGGCATAAACAGCGTGTGCCGAATATACCTGTCGGAGTAAGAAACATTTGTTTAGTTATGCAAACATTCATTGATGATGGGGGGTATCATCCTACGGGTCGATTAGTCTCAAAAAAATTCCAATCCCTGAAAAAATATTATCGGGATGAATTATTCAAAGGGGTTTTATTTTCACTTCATGACAATGTCAAGCTTGTTAAACCAGCAGTTAATGATAGTACCGTTCATAGCATTGACGCTCACAATGTGAGAAGTGAGATTTATATTAGAGATCCTTTGGTATTTATGAGATGTAAAAACCATTATATTGCTCTATCCAGTGCATACCTAAAACATGAAATAATTACTATTTTTGATACCGTTCATGCTATCCCTTCCTGCCCGAAGATTGAAATAATGGAAATAGACTCACATATGGATGGTGGAAACGTAATTTATTCCACAATGAGACAATTGCTATTACACGGTAACAATTTTGCCGCACAGTTCGAGGGTGGGGATCCACGATGCATACAGGCAACAAGAGAACTCGAAATAAAGATGCAAATAGTTGGTGTCCGCGTTATAGGAATTGATACTAACATTCGTTTTTACAAGCTCGCCATCAGAAGAACTTTTTTTCATCTTGATTGTTTTATGCACCTACTGCCTGATGAAAGATTGTTGGTTATGAATAAGAAGCTGCTCACCAATGAGAGCTTCGAACGTTTAAAGCACGAATGGGGAGATGATCTAATTGATTTGGCGTGCCCTCTGACGGACATTAAAACAATACCACCAATGAACTTATTTTCTTTTGAAAGTGCAGAAGGCACTATCATTATCAGCAATAATGTACCTGATTACCACCTAACATAAGCCATTCTCCCGTCTAAACTTACGACACTGGTTTTCCTTGGGTTAGGAGACGTGTCATG
>NZ_BAABFL010000311.1:0-4078 GCF_039540975.1 Kistimonas scapharcae | reverse complement strand
ATTTTGCCTGAAGAGCACAGGGGACGCTCTCTTCATTCAATTTAGCCTTACTTCTTCAGATCGTTAAGCGGGAGTTAAGGACCCATTTACTTTCACATCCAGGCCTGAAGACATACACTGTCGCCTGACCGGTTATGGCTCTATCGCACAGAGGGTGCGACAGCACAGTCCCATGCCGCCGCATAACAATGATAAAAGCAAAAGGGTAGTCATATGAAACCCAGCACGATCCGCATCGGGCGCCGATATCGCAGTAACCGGCTGGAAGGCCCTTATGACACTATCGTGATTGGCTCAGGCCCCGGCGGCATGGCTGCAGCCGTCTGCCTTTCAAAAGCCGGACAGAAAGTCCTGGTGCTTGAGCAGCACTACACGGCTGGCGGTTTTACCCACAGTTACAGTCGTAATGGCTATGAATGGGATGTCGGCGTCCATTATGTCGGCGATGTCGGTAACCCGGACACCATGGCGGGTGCCCTGTTTGGCTACCTGACGGAGGGTGAGCTTCAGTGGGCTCCCATGGAAGACAACTACGACCGTTTTTATATCGGTGAAGAACAGTACGACCTGCTCCGTGGCAAAGATGCTTTCCGAAAGCAGATGGTGCATTACTTTCCTGACGAAGCACAGGCTATTGACCAATATCTGGACCTGCTCAAGCAAGTCTCCAATGCCATGCCTGCCTTCATCGGACGCAAGCTGCTACCCGGCTGGATCAACAAAGCCATGCAGCTGGTCGGCAAGGGCAAACTCCCGTCGTTTTTCAATGAGCGGACGGTGGATGTCCTCAGTCGTCTGACCAGTAACAAGAAACTGATCGCAGTCCTCACCGGACAATGGGGTGACAACGGCCTGCCCCCGGAACAATCCAGTTTCATGGTACATGCCCTGATTGCCCGCCATTACATGCACGGTGGTTACTACCCGGTCGGAGGCTCCTCACGAATCGCAGAAACCATGATTCCCCAGATTCAGGCAACCGGTGGAGAATTGTTCACTTACGCGGTAGTCACCGACATTCTGGTTGAAAATGGCCGGGCTACCGGTGTGCGGATGAAAGATGGAACAGAGATACGGGCACAACGGGTCATCAGCAATGCGGGGGTCTACAACACGTTCGAGCGATTGCTGCCGGAACCAATAGCAAAAGCAGCGGGTTATCTCGACAAACTGCGCCAGGTCAGACCATCCATGACGCACCTTGGCATGTATATCGGCATTGCGGATACGGTGGCTAACCTCAACCTGCCGCAGACCAACTTTTGGATTTACCCGGATGAAAACCACGAAAAGAATGTAAACAACTTCCTGGCCGACAGCAGTCAACCATTTCCTGTTGTGTATGTATCATTCCCATCCGCCAAAGACCCCAGCTGGAATGAACGCTATCCCAACCGCGCCACCATTGAAATTGTGGCACCGGCAAAATTTGAGTGGTTTGAGCAATGGAAAGACGAAACCTGGGGTAAGCGGGGTGAAGATTATGATGCGTTGAAAGAAACATTTTCCGAACGCTTGCTCGAAGTCCTGTATGACAAGATGCCGCAACTGCGTGGCAAGATTGATTACTATGAGCTGTCTACACCGCTGTCCACTGACTTCTTCTGTTTTTACAAAAAAGGGGAAATCTACGGACTCGATCACGATCCACAGCGCTTTAACCAGGACTGGCTCAAACCCAAGACCGAGATTCCCGGTCTGTACCTGACCGGGCAGGACGTCATGACCGCCGGTGTGGTTGGGGCGGCCATATCCGGATTTATGACAGCCTGCTCTGTACTGGGGCTTTCCGGTAGCTGGAAATTACAAAAGCAGATGCGAAGCTGGAAACCAAAGAGAGAACCTTCGCAGGTTAAGCCTGCCTCAAAGACGCCTCAAGAAACAGCATCCTCTATTTGAAAAACACCTCTGAATACAGGCAGGCTAATAGATTATTACCCTGCCTGACAATTCCGTTTTATTTAAAGACATTTATTACCCATCCAGAAACCTAAGATTCCATAGGGAGTCTAAGCATTGAATAATATATCCCTTTACTGGTAAGTATCTTCTTTGGAGTATCATGATGGAAGGCAAACTCCCGCCTACAGGCAGTCAACCCGCACCTTCGCAACCAATATCACCAGGAAAGTCTGACACCGGGGAATCAAAAGAACACCTGCAAGCTCAAGCAAAAGTCCTCTCAGGATCAGGTACTGCCGATGTAGTCCCTAAGACACAACTGTCTAAGCGAAAAAAATCAGCGCACACAAAAACAAAGCTATTGGCAGAGGAAGGGCAACCAGCCCCTCAAAGCGAAATTCCCTTGCGGTGTCTGCACCGGTCACATGAAAGATTATTAATCAGAGAGCTGAACAGAGGACAACGATTTGAGCAATCGAGAAAAAAATGGGAGCAGCGTGTAAAGTTAAGGGATGCACAAATGGAACGAATTAATAAGGCTCAACAGGAAGCAGATAACAAAAATTTCACTACAGCAATAACAACACTTAATGCTATTTTTTCCGAACTTAAGGAAAAACCAGATCACTATGTATTATGGAAAGCTGCACGACAAATGGCATTCACTGCAGGATATGCGGGGGATTATTTCGGTGCAATACAGTACTTTGAACTTTACAAAAAACATACTGACTTTATAAACCCATCTGATGAAATGTTTTTTGCCGGCCTCTCTCTTGGTATAGATTTGTTTTCCAGCTCTGAAAGAAGACACAAATTATCATTCGCCTTTCCAAGCTTTAACCCACTAAAAGCAATGAAATCAATACTTTTATCACTGAGAGGAAAAAAAGGAGACTACGGCGAGTGGACATATGCTGCAGAACAACATGCCATGTTCCAACCTATTCTTGACGCTCTCAGAAAGATAGAAAAAGGCGACAGCTATGATATAGCAGATGAGATTTCAAAGCTTTCAGGAGAAAATATACTATATGGAGACATGTTGACATCCATTGGTTGCATGAAGTGCATTGAAGTTGGTTCTTTTGATATTGCAGAAAAATTGGCTAAAACAATACAAAGTCCAGATCACTCTTTTCTCTCCCATTATTTACAGGCATTATGCGCACACAACAAAGGCGAACACGATAGAGCCTTTGTATTGTATCAACAGGAATACGAAAAATATGAACCTGTCTTTAAAGAGTTTGCCGATCTCTGCCTGATGATAAATGACTATGAAAAAGCCATCGAAATATACCTGCATGCCGAAGAGTATTATTCTACCAACGACTATCCTCACGAAGCCGCTTACTATCACAAGCTAGCCCAACGAGAAATTTATAGACTTGATAACAGAATGAAGGAAAAGGCTCAAAAGGTAAAAAAAGAAAGTTCTACCCCCAGCAGCATTACAACAACAAAAGAGATTGAAGAAAAAATGGAGACTCACGCTCTGACAGAGAAAAAACAATCAAAAAGAAAAAAAGCAGAAAAATCCATGCACACTAGAAAGAAAGAGAAAAGCGCAGATGAATATTATTACCTCATCAACAACAACATTGACAATTTAAAATTTTCAGGTTCATCAATGCTTGATGAGGATGATATAACAGCTCAAATTCATGAAGCCGTGGATCATTATCCTAAAGACAAATGGATACTGCATACAGCAGGCTGGTGGTTTTATGAGCAAGGAGAAGAACAACAATCTAAAACACTGCTGCTGCGTGGTTTACAGGGAGTTTTACCCGTCAAATTTAATTACAAGCTTCCTGATAATATACATCAAGATAGGCAACTCACTTTAAGAATCAAAAAAATTATTGAAACGTTACTTAAAGATAAAACTATCTCTCCTGATGATGAGAATTCCTGGGACATTGCCTCATTTCTCAGTGCATATGCATACCACTTAATTACACAGCAGCAGTTTGAACTGGCAGGTCAATTAAGAAATTTAGCCGACACTCTTGATACACGCCGACGGAAAAGAATCTCACAGCGTGTACGACACCAACCTGCAATACAAGTCGTATCACCGGAATTGTTCGGTCATGAATCAGATCCGTTGATTACGTATATATAACAGTCAACGATCATGGTTATGCTAGGTATTTTGGATTATGGCTGT
>NZ_BAABFL010000310.1:0-4042 GCF_039540975.1 Kistimonas scapharcae | reverse complement strand
GGCTACTTGGCACCTTTCAAGTATGAACAGGAACTTGCCAAGGCAGCGTAAAAAAGTGTCCGGAAAACTCTTGCCAGATCAGTGTACAGATTGTACGGGTATTTCTGGGAATACAAAAAATGGCAGCAGAAGTAAGTGTTATTTGAGGAATGCAAAGGTAGTATCAACCATCCTAAATCTTGTTGTATGGAGTAATGCGAGTAAGGGGTAGTGTTAGAACGTATTCTGATCAATTATGCAGTGTTCGAAATGGAAGCAGATCCATGTCTTGGGCATAAAGTCGCAAATGGATTTATCTAAGTCGTTGAAGAGCCTATTGATCACTGGAGAGGTCGACGTTATCTGAAGCATTGGTTATATTCTATTACATATGTATAAGCAGTAATATGAGATTCTATTTTATGGCTTCAAGCATGCTGCCAGAAAGTGATATTTAAACCTGCGCCTCAACGATCCTTGCTAGCAAACATGAATTGTTCCAAAAAAATGATGTTGGTCATGTGCTTATGCGCGTGACTGTGTTGGCTATGGCAACTCTAATTATTTGTCGACCAGTGACGATTTGCATGTTTTGCATGTGTTGGTGTCGGTGATTGGATTTGTGGAGGTATGATTCGTCAGAATCAATATCAGGTGTTGAACAGGAGGCTGATCTGGTGGTGATTCAAAAGGCGATCACTGTTAGGTGGGGAATGAAAGTGTATTTCGATTTATGTTTGCCGTGAAGTGAATTGTGATGGCGCACTCATCGTGTGCAGTTCTCCATTGAAATTATAGTTTTTAATGATGTCTGTAGATGTTCTTTGTTTGTTTTTCTGTTTGTTAATGAATTCAAAAGTTGGGCAATTTGCAGGGTGATATTTATATTGTCGTTGTCTTTATGCTTGTTGTTTGATGAAAATTTTTACCATTGCGACAACAATAATGTTCGATTGCTGTCACAATGGCTGCTTCTCGTAAATGTGAATGTGCATCAATAGCTTACTTGATGCACATCTTAACAGGTGGGCTTTAAAGCTGTCTGATCGTTTCCATTTGCTCTTCCAGCTTCGCCTTGGCTGATTCCGCTTCTGCCAGTTTGGCCTTTTCCTTTTCCACCACATCGGCAGGCGCCTTACTGACAAATTTTTCATTGCCCAGTTTGCCGGCCAATCGTGTGGCTTCTTTCTGCAAGCGATCCACTTCCTTGGTCAGACGCGCCAACTCTGCTTCCTTGTCAATCAGGTCAGCCATAGGCACCAGCACTTCCATGGTTCCGACCAGCTGGGTCGCGGACATGGGAGCGGTTTCTGATGCGTCGAGCGCACGAATATCGCTGAGCTTGGCCAGTTTCTTGAGGTAAGAATGGTTTTCTGCCAACCGTGCCTTGTCTTCCCCTGTACAGTTTCTCAGCAGAACATCCAGTGTTTTACCCGGTGCGATGTTCATTTCGCCACGGATATTGCGGATGCCGTCAATCACACCCTTGAGCCATTCAATATCCCGGTCAGCCTGGGAATCAATCATGGCGTCATCGGGGGCAGGGAATGCCTGCAACATGATGGTGTCGCCTTCCTGACCCGCTAATGCTTTCACTTTCTGCCAAATTTCTTCCGTGATGTAAGGCATGAAGGGGTGCGCCATGCGGAGAATGGTTTCCAGCACCCGCACCAGTGTGTGACGGGTGCCGCGCTTGCGTGCGTCAGAGGCGGTGTCATCCCACAGGACCGGCTTGGACAGCTCCAGGTACCAGTCGCAGTATTCGTTCCAGACAAATTCATACAATGCCTGGGACGCGTGATCCAGACGGAATGACTCAACCGCTTCGGCAACGGTCTTTTCCGTTTGCTGCAGACGGGAGATGATCCAGCGATCCGCCAGGCTCAATTCCACCTCGCCACCCTTCTGGCCACAGTCTTCACCCTCGGTATTCATCAGAACATACCGGGTAGCGTTCCAGATCTTGTTGCAGAAGTTCCGGTAACCTTCGATCCGGCCCATGTCGAACTTGATGTCACGTCCGGTGGAAGCAAGGGAATAGAAGGTGTAGCGCAGGGCATCGGTTCCGAAGGCAGCGATACCTTCCGGGAAATGCTTGCGGGTCTGTTTCTCAATTTTGGCGGCCAGCTGAGGCTGCATCATATTGCCCGTGCGCTTTTCAACCAGGGTTTCCAGCTCAATGCCGTCAATCAGGTCCAGCGGGTCGAGTACGTTACCCTTGGACTTGGACATTTTCTGGCCTTCCTGGTCACGGACCAGACCGTGGACGTAAACGTATTTGAACGGTACCTGGGACTTGCCGTCTTCATCTTTCATGAAGTGCAGGGTCATCATGATCATCCGGGCAACCCAGAAGAAGATGATGTCAAAGCCGGTGACCAGAACGTCTGTCGGGTGGAAGGTCTTCAGACGGTCTGTGGCTTCGGGCCAGCCGAGGGTGCCGAAGGTCCAGAGCGCGGAAGAGAACCAGGTATCGAGAACGTCTTCGTCCTGGCGCAGGGTGATATCAGCTGACAGCTGATGCCTGTCGCGAATCTCGGCTTCATTATGGCCGACATAGACATTGCCCTGCTCGTCATACCAGGCAGGAATGCGGTGACCCCACCAGAGCTGACGGGAGATACACCAGTCCTGAATGTCACGCATCCAGGCGTAGTACATGTTTTCGTACTGCTTGGGAACGAACTGAATTTCACCGTCTTCAACGGCCTTGATCGCAGGTTCTGCCAGCGGCTTGGCGCGGACAAACCACTGGTCAGTCAGCAGCGGTTCAATGATGACGCCGGAACGGTCGCCATAGGGAACGGTCAGTTCATGGTCCTTGATGTCGTCCAGCAAACCGGCAGCGTCCAGGTCAGCCAGAATCTGCTTGCGGGCTGAAAAACGCTCCATACCCCGATAGGCTTCAGGGATGAATGTGTCGATGCTGTCGTTTGGTGTGCCGTCCATGTTGAAGGCGTCGGCCTGATCACTGATGTCGCCGTTGAGCGTCATCACGTTGATCATGGGCAGGTTGCAGCGCTTGCCGACTTCGTAGTCGTTGAAGTCGTGGGCAGGCGTGATTTTCACGCAGCCGGTGCCTTTTTCCATGTCGGCGTGTTCATCACCCACGATCGGAATACGACGGTTGACCAGCGGCAGGATGATCTCCTTGCCGATCAGCATCTTGTAGCGGGGGTCTTCCGGGTTAACGGCAACGCCGGTATCACCCAGCATGGTTTCCGGACGGGTGGTTGCGACAACAATGTAGTCGTTACCTTCGCTGGTGGTTTCGCCATCCGCCAGCGGATAGCGCAGGTGCCACATATGACCTTTGACGTCTTTGTTTTCGACTTCAAGGTCAGAGATCGCGGTATGCAGTTTCGGATCCCAGTTAACCAGTCGCTTGCCGCGATAGATCAGACCATCTTCATGCAGTCGAATGAAGACTTCCTGTACCGCCTTGTAGAAACCGTCGTCCATGGTGAAGCGCTCGGTTTCCCAATCGACCGAAGCGCCAAGGCGACGCAGTTGGCGGGTAATGGTACCGCCAGATTCATTTTTCCATTCCCAGACTTTATCCAGGAACGGCTCACGGCCCAGGTCGTGGCGGCTCTGGCCGGTTTCGGCGGCCAGCTTGCGCTCGACCAGCATCTGGGTGGCAATGCCGGCATGGTCTGTGCCTACCTGCCAGAGGGTGTTGTTGCCCTTCATGCGATGGTAGCGGATCAGGGCATCCATAATGGAGTCCTGGAAGGCGTGGCCCATATGCAGGCTGCCGGTCACATTGGGCGGGGGAATCATGATGGTGTAGGGCTGACCTTCGCCAGCGGGGGCGAAGTAACCGTTGTCTTCCCAAGTCTGATACCAGGAACGCTCAATGGCGTGGGGGTTGTAGGTCTTCTCCATAGCGGGGATAAAACTGCCTGTCGGAGGTTAAAAGGATGAGATTATATGCGGCGTATCATACTTTATCATGACTTGATGTCGACAGGACAACGCTATTCCTTAAATCCCGCTTAACCTTGGGAATGTGAGCAAGCTGGCCGTACTTTTGGCAACAGAGTACAGTTTTTGCACAAAA
>NZ_BAABFL010000309.1:0-4036 GCF_039540975.1 Kistimonas scapharcae | reverse complement strand
TTTTGCCTGAAGAGCACAGGGGACGCTCTCTTCATTCAATTTAGCCTTACTTCTTCAGATCGTTAAGCGGGAGTTAAGGAATTTCATGAATAATTTACTTAACTGCTACCAAAGCCATCGCATATCATCTTGATCAGGGCAGGTGAATAAAAAACGTCAACCATACAACTCTCTATCATCATTTCGTAACGGCCGCTTATTGTTCTTGGTTGTGATAAGTGTCATGTTGCCGTCAGCAACAGGAAAAAGTCAATGGATGGTTAGCTCATCAAATAACTTCTTTATATAAGCAGAAAAAGCGGATCAAATTATGACCACCTTACGTTTAGATTGTCCGCGAAGAATTTACTGTTGAGCCATAATACCCTGACTCAATGCCACATATAATGATTCTCGTTTAGATATTAAAAATCATTTCTGGAAAATAACTTTCAATTGCTCTAAGCCACTGTTGGATAGCTGCCTTAACACTGAACCAATAGCCTGATCAAAACTAATGTGCGTTCTGTTGAAATCCAAAGATACAACACCATCTTTCTCAGAAAGCACCCCATCACTGCACCCTGACTTGTAAACAGTCTCCTCTAAGTCGCTAGTGATTTTTTCAACACCACTGATAACAATAGTAAAACTATGATGAGTGGCCTGATACCCTGGCGCAATAGCTAAAGAATCTACTCCTTCGAGCTCATGCCTATTAACTAATGCAAACGGGTATTGGATAGGATCCAACAGACCTGCACCAGAACAGTCGACACGCCATTCTGCAAGTAAATACCCAGCAAAACCTGCTATCACAGAAAAGTTCTTTATCCCATCACGAGGTAAGCCATGATCACGTTCAATGCTTTCCTTCGATGGATGATTAGAATGAGCTCCTATCGATAAGATAACTTCCCTCGTCCACTCCTCATCGACAGGAACACTAATTGGCTGCATATGGTGCTCAAGTTTTGAAGATATAACCCTGGTCAGCTTTAGTGTGATAAAGCGCTGACGGTCAATTTCATACACACGGACATAGCGGAACCCACTAGCAACGAAAAGAGCAACAGGTACAACGATGCGCTCCAACCCATTGCGACCAGACGTTTGATATAGAAGTCGGACAGGCTCCTGTATAACCAAAGCACGAGTAATGGGTGCTATAACCTCAGCTTCAAGCGGTCTGTAGGTCAATGGTTGGTCATATCCATAATTGGGTCGATCAACCCAGTGCTGCACCAAGGACTTCGTCATTAGGTTCAACACCACTTCAGGATCATGATTAAACTTGGGGTTATACCCTTCACTTGCCCAATAACCTTCTCTACCACGACTGACCACACAACTGGGATCCTTCAAACTGCCCAGAAAGGTAGCAATATCCCGGCTTGCTGTGGCCACACCTACCCCAAAGACAGCGACCAGGTCACTTCGAGACAATCTACCTGTAAAGTAAAGCATCTGATCAATGAAGACATGCCGCGGGCACACGTTAGCGGAATCCACCAATCACTACTCCAAAATTCATCAGTCACAGCCTTTCAGGTTTCGAGCTATGAAGGTAACACAAAACCACCAAACATCAAATATGATACCCATCTTTGATGTTATTCGTATCATTTGATACGATGATAGCATTTTTAGAGGTTTGGTGATTAAGACGCATGAGCCATAAGATCGCTTCCATACTGAATCAGGTTGCAAACGGAGAACCCATCAGATGGATTACCTTGGTAAATGCTTTTCTTAAGGAGGGTTTTAGCCCACCTGAGATAGAGCGCATTCTTGCACCAGACTCGGGTAAGGGATTGACCCACGTGAGTATCACCAACCAGACAGATTTTGATGTCTTGAGACGCCTTTACCCAATGAAAGACCTAAGATCCAAGGCAACAGCTGCCTTGTCTGGTCACAGCCACGATGCCAAGAGTCGAGCCTCTTTGCTCAACATATCAATTCCATATTCAGAACAACCCGTATGTGCAACGGCCTTAAGTAAAGGAGAGTGGATCTTTCCTTTCGAAGAAAGCGAATTTGATCACGATGCGGTGATTGTCGAAAATCTGGAAAACTTCCTCTACAGCAGCGAAACCCGACGTTTTATTACTAGGGCGTGTTCTCTGGATACTGCAGACCCACTCGTTTTGATTTGGGGGGGAGGCTGTGCTGCAGAAAAAGAAGAGTGCATTGAGTTCTTCCAGCGCTTTAAATGTATTCATGTCCTTCCTGATTTGGATTACGAAGGACTAGCCATTGCGTCACGCCTGGCAAAGAAACTTGGCAACTTTGGTAAATTTCTTGTGCCCGATGATATAGATTTTTACTTGTCCATATCATCCCGCCACATGCCCCCAAAAGAGTCCGAAAAGCTCCAGAAACTATCTATCGAAGAGCCAAGACTATCACCCATCATCGTTAAGCTTGTTAATGCAGAGCTCACCCTTGAGCAGGAAGTTTATCTTTTGGAACCATGCGACTATGACCACGTTTGATGCTTTTGCTGATGCCAAAGAGTATCGCTTCAACAAGATCGTTCTTGTTCATTCAGCCAGCGCCGCGTACATTGAGCTGCCCATTGACACCTCCTGCGCCATTTTAGGTGGGAACAACAACGGCAAAACCAGCCTACTTCATGCGTTTCTGCTCTTTCTCCTACCGGAGGTAAATTTTAATGATTGTGGTAGCAAATTTGGGTTTCAATCCAACGGGAAAGAGCATTCTGGCATTGAGTCCTTTAAGTATTACTTTCCATCCCCTGATAGCTACATCATTTTGGAAGCAACTAACCCGAAGCACACCTTCTGTGTAGTGCTACACCAAAGCAAAGATCAGTTGGGATATGGACGTATTGCAGTACCTAAGCCTTATGCAGAAATAGAGCACCTGTTTTGGGATAAACAAAATCCCGCCAATGCTGGCGAAGGAGCTCCACGTTTTGATATTGGTTTCACTGACGTTCAGAAAGCTTTGCTCGATTTGGGTGGCTCAAAGCAAATTCATCGTAGTGATCTGCGAGAACAGCTTTACAACCGGGTACAGGTTGGTCGCATCGATACACAATACTGTCTGGTGCCACTCGGTAATGTTTCCGACTCATCAATTGCGGCCCTTAAGACATTACTCCAACTATCTGCAGGCCTTCTTCCGAAAGGCAATGGGCTGGCCAAAGCCGTGGCCAGTGTCATCAGCAGCTCCATGAGTTCATCCAAGGACAAATCTGAGATCGACTTTGAGCGCATCCAAGAAGAGCGGGAAGAACTGAGGGGGAAGCAGGATCATATTCAGCGACTAAAAAACCATAAACCCACTTGGAATAGCCTCACTACAGAGTGTGATAAGTATGCGTCACTCAAAACAAAAGTAACTAATGACCTACGCTTACTATTCCAGAAAGCCTTGAACCAGCAGGCCTACCACAGCACAGTGACTGCTGAAAACGGCGAACAACTTCAATCTATCAGCGAAAAGATAGAGGGTCTAAGGAAGGAGAGAACTCTACTTAACAATGAATTCAGAGCAGTTGAAATTTCTCTTGGTGTAGCCTCTGAAACAAAAAAGACGGCCAGTGAAAAAGTCGAGCTAGCCGAAAAAACCTTAAGCTCTACCACGCCCGTGGTTCAGAGTAGCAGCCCTCAAGCAGTCATTGATTATCTGACTGACTATAAACAGGAGCGGGAGCAAAGGCTCATCGACCTTCAAGATATCGATAGCGCTCGCACCCGTCTCCGGAACAGCATCGCCCGTCAAAAAGAAATTAATGATCAAATCGATAATCTTGAGACTCTGCTTAAATCTGATACAGGTCTGCTTGACCAGCTTGATGGCCAAACCGGGGCGCTCATATACTCCGTCAACTCCAACTTCAGCAGCGTGCCCGCCCTCAATGACTTGAGTGTTATTGAAGCCTGCCGACATTTCGCTACTTGTAAGTACTCAAAAACCGGTACATAAGGCGATTTCACGTTCTGCCTGTCAGCACCGATTTAAAATGTCCACCTTTCACCGATCCAAAATGACCTGTGTGAGATGATAATCTAATCAGATTATCGTA
>NZ_BAABFL010000308.1:0-3944 GCF_039540975.1 Kistimonas scapharcae | reverse complement strand
CAGAATCAGTGTTCAAGACTTACCAGAATGGGTGTTCAAGAGTTACCAGAATCGGTGTTCAAGTTGTGCCAGAATACGCACCTTCCACGCTGCCGCAGTCAAACCGGGTACCTTTGAAGCGGTAAGCCAGCACACACCCTTCCTGCGCCTGCTTTAGCAGGGCATCGGTAATCTGGATTTCTCCGCCTTTACCTGGCTCGGTGTTGGCAATCAAATCAAAAATATCCGGCGTGAGGATGTAACGCCCGATGATGGCCAGGTTTGAAGGGGCCTCTTCCTTCGCGGGTTTTTCAACCATATCGGTCACCCGCAGAATATCATCCCGGATCACATCCCCGGCAATCACGCCATACTTGTGAACCTGATCTTCCGGCACTTCCTGCACGGCCACAATGGAGCAACGAAACTGTCGGTAGAGTTTAGCCATCTGTGCCAATACACCCGAGCCGCCGGGGTTCACACACAGGTCATCCGCCAGCACCACCGCAAAGGGCTGATCGCCCACCAGCGTCTGGCCGGTGAGGATAGCGTGCCCTAACCCTTTCATCTCTGTCTGACGGGTATAGGAAAAACGGCAGGATTCCATCAGCCCGCGGATATGACCCAGCATGCTTTCCTTACCGGTGCCGCTGATCTGGTGTTCCAGTTCGAAGTTGATATCAAAATGGTCTTCCAGCGCCCGCTTACCACGGCCAGTGACCATACAGATTTCCGTCATCCCGGCTTCCACCGCTTCATCGACGCCATATTCAATGAGCGGTTTATTCACTACCGGCATCATCTCTTTCGGCATGGATTTGGTCGCGGGAAGAAAACGGGTGCCGTAGCCTGCGGCAGGGAAAAGACATTTCTTGATCATGGGTGGTTATTTACGCTCGGTAAAACAATCAAAGAGATTCGCCCGCCAACCCACACAGGAAGGCTGACGGGCAGACATACAATCCGTCAGTCACAGCTTGGCGCTGTGTCTACAAGACCGCAGCGCTATCAAGACAGGATCAGGACTTATGCGCGGATCAAACGCAACAATTCATCCGTCTGCTGTTGCATCAATGCAATATCGCCACGGCTTTCAACGTTCAGGCGGATCACCGGCTCGGTGTTGGACAGGCGCAGGTTAAACCGCCACTGTCCCATATCAACTGAGATGCCGTCGGTATGGTCAACAGCAACTGCATCCGTCTCATAAACCGACAACACACGATCAATCGCGCCCTGGGGATCTTCCAGCTTGCTGTTGATTTCACCGGATGACGGGAACAGCGCAATTCGCTCGGACACCAACTCAGAAAGCGTCTTACCCTTGCGGGACATCAGTTCAGCCACTAACAGCCAGGGGATCATGCCGGAATCGCAATAGGCGAAATCGCGGAAATAGTGGTGAGCACTCATTTCACCGCCGTAGACGGCATCTTCCTTACGCATACGTTCCTTGATAAACGCATGGCCGGTCTTGCACAACACCGGTTCACCACCCGCAGCGGACACCTGGTCAATGGTATTCCAGGTCAGGCGAGGGTCGTGAATGATTTTGGCGCCGGGATTATGGGCCAGGAAGGCTTCGCCCAGCAGGCCAACGATGTAGTACCCCTCAATAAAGGTGCCGTTTTCATCAAAGAGGAAGCAGCGGTCAAAATCGCCATCCCAGGCGATACCCATATCCGCCTTGTGTTCCAGCACCGCTTCTGAAGTGGCCGCCCGGCATTCCGGCAGAATGGGGTTGGGAATACCGTGGGGGAAGTTGCCGTCCGGCGCGTTGTGAACCTTCACAAACTCCACCGGTATACCGCTTGCCTGGAAGCGCGCCTCAATCGCGTCCACGACATGGCCTGCGGCCCCATTGCCGGCATTAACAACCAGCTTCATGGGCTTCAGGGCTTCCGGCTGGATATAACCCAGCATATGGCTGACATAATCCTGCAGGGTATCCACCGTTTCGTAACTGCCACGGTTTTCCACCGGTGCAAAATCCGCTTTTTCCGCAAGCTGCTGGATATCACGCAGGCCGGTATCGCCGCTGATAGGCTGAGCACCGGCGCGTACCAGTTTCATGCCGTTGTAATCCATGGGGTTGTGACTGGCGGTCACTTCAATGCCACCGTCCACACCTAAATGAAAGGTGGCGAAATAGACTTCCTCAGTACCGGCAAGACCAAGGTCCAACACGTTCACACCGGCATCGCGCAACCCTTCGGTCGCGGCGTGCTTGAGGGATTCACTGGTAAGGCGGACATCGCCACCAATCACCACCGTGGTGGGCTTGAGGTATTCGCCATAAGCCCGGCCGATGCGGTAGGCGATGGTATCGTTGAGTTCATCGGGCATGCGGCCACGAATATCGTAGGCCTTAAAGCAGGAAAGTGATGTCATGAGTGATGGATAACTTTCAGTAACGTGGAGAGAAGATAACAGGCACCCTAAGCAGTGTTGCGGGAACCAGACGTGAACATTGCGATCTAATAACTATAAGACGATTAACTACTACCCTATACGTTTGATACTAAAGCAACCAGCCAGTACAACCAAATGAAAGTCACCACTCAGGGGCAGGTCACCATACCAGCCCACATCCGTAAAAGCCTCGGGATCCTACCTGGAGATAGTGTCACCTTCGTGGAGAATGATCGCGGCGAGATTGTACTGAAAAGAACGATACAGGATCAGCAAGATCCCATTGAAATAGTCGCCCACCGTTTCAAGTTGAGCATGAGTTCTGATGAGCTGATCGCCTTGCTACGAGAGGCGTCATAATGCAAAACGTTTTACTGAACACTTGCGTCATACTGGTATTCGTCGTTGTATTCCTATCAGGGAGGGGCACTAAAGCCTAGAGACTGCAGGCACCATGATTCTAGCGAATTCTCCGGTTCCACCTTTACCAATAAGGATATCGATTTTCTTCTCACCTCATTGCGAGTGTAGACCTGCCAGAATGTTCAGCTTATCAATGGTTTCAGGTTTTACAGAGATTACCAGCAGATTCATAACGCCACTTCGTAAAAGCCGTGAATAGCATCCCTGCTATAGGCAGGGTCAGGGTCTGGCCGCCACCAACAGTTCCAGCATCCCTTTCATGGTTGCGATATCGGCCTTCATCACAGACATCTCAGTCTTCATTTCAGACATTTCTGCCTTCATTTCAACCATGCTGGATTCCATTTTATCCATACGGCCATCCAGCTTATCCACCCGGTCCATCACCTGCCCGACATCAAACTTCAGATCGGTGATAGAAACCTCAACGGCATGTACCCGCACATTGACCTGATGGTCGAGCCGGTTCAGAAAATTGCGTTGATCCTCAAGTAAGGTATTCAAACTTTCTGCCTCCAGAATAGGTTTCAGTCTTTCCAAGCGAGCGACGCGTTCTTCCAGTGTATTTGCAGTCATGACCAGCCCTTGCATTGTAGGTGGTTTATATCGCGGTGCGCAGTATAGACACTCAATGCGGGATATGGCTGTATACACGACGCTGAACGAGGCTGCCCGAATTTACAGTCATCAAGGCCCAATAACGACTCGCAATGTATTACGGCATGGTTCACACCAACGGCGTAATCTAGTAAACGACCAATAGACTACAGCACAGGATATCAACAGTATCCCAACCATCGACGGATGATTTCTAACAAGCAAGAGGCCACCATCCTCTCAGGCTTTGTTAAAGCCTCTTGCTTTTAGCTGTATTATACGCAAATCTTCAGGCGTCAGTTTATTCCCAATATTGTCTCTTTTTGTTATTGCCTCCTGATCCCCCCTATTAGCTGCAACTGAGAACCAGTAATACGCTATTTCATAATTTTTTTTAACACCGTCACCTTTCTCATACATAACAGCCAAATTAAACTGAGCATCAAGATAATTCCTGATTACCACCTAACATAAGCCATTCTCCCGTCTAAACTTACGACACTGGTTTTCCTTGGGTTAGGAGACGTGTCATG
>NZ_BAABFL010000307.1:0-3881 GCF_039540975.1 Kistimonas scapharcae | reverse complement strand
CTTTTCCGACATGCTCACACACCTTAATAGGGTTTCAAGATTACCCTTGTTTGTGTGTCCGGAAAACTATAACCACTTCAAAGTGTCGTTCACAAGCCTTTATGTCAAAGGCAAGCTGTACTATTACCGCGAAGGTGTGTTTTATGACAAGACGTCATCAGGGCACTATCAGAGCGTCCCCGCACCGGCGGGAGCAATTATTGAAAAGTTACCTGCTGGCGCCGTAGAAGTACGGGAAAATAACAGGGTTTACTGGAAGGCCGGTGATACCTGGTATGAACCGATTGGTTCCCGTGGGGAAACGGTTTACCGAGTTGTACGCTAAATTATTGTGTTTGCATGGCCTGTTTGTCGTTTGATCTGCCAGTAGTGACATTGCGGGTTTCTGCCTTGCCATAATTCATCATAATTCCGCACATATTGATCGTTTTTGAGCCATTGGAATGCCTCCTTCATGGCGTTAAATCATGACAGATACAGCGCACATGATAAGGAGCACAACGATGAAGAAGATGATGACCGCCTCTGTTCTGGGATTGATTTGTACACTGACGTTTGCTCAAGCCCAGGCGGCAGAATGGACCTGGAAGAAAGGGGCAACGGTCGGCAGTGCCGCCATCGCTGGTGCAGCCCTGGGTGGGCCCGTTGGGCTGGTGGTGGGTGTGGCTGCCGGTGATTATCTCGGTAACCAGGTGAACCAGGCTGACCGGCTGGGTGTCGTGCAGGCAGATCTGACTGTCGCACAGCAGGAAACTGAACAGTTGCGCATTGCCTTGCACAATGCCCAGGTTGCCATCCATCAGTATGAAACATTGGCACTGGATACCCTGCAGCAGGATATCCTGTTCCGCACAGCGGGTGATGCTCCCGATGAGAAGGCGGCCCAGCGACTGAAGGCGCTGGCCAGCTACCTGGCAGTCAATCCATCGGTTAAGGTTCGACTGGATGGCTATGCAGACCCCCGCGGCGCCGATACATATAATCTGGCGCTGTCACAGCGACGTGTCGATGCTGTTCGCCTCTTCCTCATGGATGCTGGCATTCATGAAGACCGCATCAGTGTGAATGCATATGGTGACCGGTTGTCTAAAGCCGAAAAAGGGGATGCGGATGCTTATGCCCTTGAGCGGGTGGTCACGATTGAGCTGACTGGTGGAAGCGACTATGAGGCGGTTGCTGCTAATTGATAGCAAGCGCTGAAATAACCTTCCGAGGCTAAGGTCTGTGAGTGAGTCGATCTTAGCCTTTAGTCTAGGTCCTTTCGGTATCTCGACTATGGTCTAGCCAGCGGCACTGAACTTGCTGGTTTTCTATCCCTCTAAATCTTAAATCACGCTTATTGGCCCGGTTCAAGGGTTTGTTGCATTTAAGGGATAGAGGTATTCAGGATGTCGTTACACAGGGAGAAAGATAACCATAAAAATAGTGTCCGTCTGCAGTGGGATAGCGTCTTGCTGGGTGACTACCAGCTGCGCTCCGTAGCGGCTCAAGTCTCGTATAGTGCACCCGGAGAACTGTGCATCGAGACCTTTGAATGCGACATACACCGCTCCCTGGCCAGCGGCAATGCATCTGTTGTTCGGGTGTCCGCTGCGAATATCAGACTTGTGACATGTGATAACACGGTTCATCCACAGGAGCATGTCCGTATATTGGATATAGGCCATCTCCGGATTATGCCACTGGCAGCTTTATCCGGTGCTCATGATTCCCGCCCTTGGCATGTTACCGATTGCCGTCTGGAAATCATTACTCATCATTATGGCACTACTGTTTTTTCCGAGGTGTTGCTCTCTCCAGATACGTTAAAACAGAAACAACATGGTGTGAGCTGTGGTGTGAGACACCTGCAAGCGTTGCTGGAGAAGGTATTGCAGCTTCCGGTCAATAGTCGAAATCGTGACTATGAGAGTCATCTGAATGCAGTAAAACGGCAACTGACTCTCATTGTCGATCATGCCGGTGAACCGCATGCTCGTGAGCATAAGATTGCGCGGCAGATGACTGACAATTTAATCAAGGAAATTCGTCTGCTGGAGCAGCAGGGGCAAATCGCATTGGCTGCATCCTTGTTGCGACGCATGCCGTTGTCGGCATTAAGGCTCTTGCTGCCTGCGTCGGAGGTCCGCCAGTCGGATGAGCGGCAGTTGGTTGAATGGCTGTTGATGTTGCACCGCACTCTGCCTGAAAAAGCCATCGCGTTGCTTATGAGTCAAGTGAATGTCAGTACGCTGAATTGGCACACTACCATGGATTTGCCACTGATCAAGTTGTTATCAAAACACTATACCTCTCCCCACGGGATTGATGTTACAGAGCGCAAGCAGAGAGCACAGGATATCGGAGGTTTATTACTCGGCCTGTCAAATCAGTTACTAATAGACGCTTATGCTCATACCCAACAATCAGCGATACCCGTTAATGGTAAGACTGACAGCAACGGTGGTTTAGCAGATCTGTTCTCTTTGTTACAGGCGGTTTATCCACAGGTGAATGTGCAGCGTCCAGACATAAAAGACGTTAGACAGATGATTTACTATTTTGAACATCATGAAATGTCTGACGCGATGCTGTCTGTTATCCCTCATTATGAACGATTGTATCGACTCACTGGGTTACCTGAAGCCCTGGCTATGCTGGCTGCGATTAATCGAGTCGGTGGGTACCATACTCAACGGTTAGAGGCAGTCGTTCTCAATGTATCAGAAGATACTGATCTGGCATTGCTTGCCCGTTGTCGGCATGCCTTGTCAAAGGCTGATCTGGACAAGGCATTCGATCTGTTGATTCAGCTTTCAGACGCGATGCATTCTACGATGATTGCCGGGTATTTCAGCGCTATTAAAGGTCAGCTTCCATTAAAAATGCGGGTGCTTGAGGCTTTCTCACGACAGCACTCAAAGAAAGAACAACAGCGTTTGCTTCGACTGTTACCGGAAGATGTTTTGCTCAGCATGGTAGATCGGCATTGGTTTAACACAGAGTTGACCTGTATTGATCGACTGCTGGCACGGTCAGCGAAAGTCACAGTAACGAAGCGCGTACTCATTGCGGCGGTATTGCCGATTGAGCGTTTGAGTGAACAGGTGGCAGTCTTGCGACGACAGCAAACCTCGAATGACCAGACGAACAAATTACTGGCTGAGCAGATCCACAGCGCAGAGAAACGGTTGGAACGTATGCTGGATATGGCCAGCGAGTTTGATCCTGAGATTGTGGCTCGACTCTGCGATCAGGATGAAACGGTACTGAATGTCAGTATAGAAACCCGTACACGTAATGGTGATGTGCGGGCTGCCCGGCAGCTGACCCAGCGTGTACTGACACAGTTGCTCGCCAAAGGCTACCGCATTGCTGCAGACAGTCGTGCAACAGGCGCCTTCAAAGCGTACCTGGACGGTTTGAAGCAGCTCTATATCCGTTATCGATTCTGGTCGTATGATTTATTCGCGCGGTTACTGCATGGCCGCGGTGCGGTCTCAGGTCAGTGTTTACCAAAGACACTTTATTCATTGCATGAATTACCCAGGAGGGAGGCTGGATTGTTCGAGCTGCTGCAGCTTGCCGCCAAATACTGTGATCAGGGTATGATGTTACTGAATATGGTAGAGCTGCTGTCTCTGGAATCCAAGTAAAGCGGCCAACTGACCGCTTTGCTGTATTTATTCGTAACGGCTATCGACCGAGTGCTTTTCCTGAAGATACTCTTTTTCACTTAATTCATCATTGCGGAGCTTGTTATTCAATATAGACATCTCTTTTTTCTTGTCTTTCTTGCGTTGGTACTGGGTAATATCATAATTAATCATTAGGTAAACCCCCGGCTATGCCGGGGAGACTCGCATAGGTTTTACCGAGGCGTCGGTAGCTAATCTCGAGGT
>NZ_BAABFL010000306.1:0-3765 GCF_039540975.1 Kistimonas scapharcae | reverse complement strand
TTTGCCTGAAGAGCACAGGGGACGCTCTCTTCATTCAATTTAGCCTTACTTCTTCAGATCGTTAAGCGGGAGTTAAGGTTCATTGCATCATACCTATTCTGGCCGGAGAGTGAATCAACTCGAATTAATAACCTTGCGACAGAATCCGATCAAGCCCATGACGCAATAGCACAAGATGATCAGTCGACCGATATAGTACTAATGCCAGAGGTTGCGGTAAGAGAGCCATCAGATTCAGGCCGTCGACATTCAATGCTGTATGGGTACGAGTCTGATGATGTGTCTTACCATCCATCTGATAGTGAGCCTGCGATTGAACGATTGTTTATCAACGATCTTAATGAAGAACAGCTTGATCAACAGCTGAAGAAACGCATCCTTACCCCACAAGGATTAATCGGTAATCCAGCCTCAAATCGTACTTTCCCTTCTATCAAAACCTCAAAACTTGCACAACTTGGACGTGAGCTCTTTTTCAGTAAAAGTCTCAGTGGTGATATGGATGTTGCCTGTGCCAGCTGTCATCACCCGTTGTTAGGGGGAGCTGATGCCTTATCCCTCCCGGTTGGTGTCGGAGCGATTGATGTTGACAGGATAGGCCCCGGACGACGGCATGATGGTAACCATTTTGTGGATCCTGAGGCGGATGCAGGTCCTAATGTTGGGAGGAACTCATCAACGACGTTTAATGTTGGCTTATATGAAAATGCACTATTTTTTGATGGACGTGCAGAACTTATTCAGTGGATAGAGGGGCGTTACCGTACAATTGTTGGGCGTTCTGAGCCAGAGGCTGACCGGGTTATCAAAACCCCCGATAGTCGCTTCGGCGGGCCGGATCCGCATGCCGGCTCCGACCTTGTCGCCGCCCAAAGCCGCTTCCCTGTGGTTGCGCTGAATGAAATGCGGGGGTTTTCTGATAACTATGTTGGCAGTAGTCATAAAGTACGTCATCAATTGGAGCTGCGACTGCAGGGAAAAACAGACGAGCTACTGAATAACCGCTGGCCTGAATTGTTTCGGTGGGCGTTTGAGCAGCCGGATGCCAGTCTTGAGTCACTGATCAGTTACGACAATATTGCTGCGGCATTAGCGGCTTACCAACAATCGCAGCTCTTTATCGAATCACCATGGAATGCATGGTTGGAAGGGCGGGGTGAGCTTAGCCCGGAGGCGAAAAAAGGTGCTGCTCTTTTTTATACGTCACTTAAAGAGGGCGGTGCTCAGTGCTATCAATGCCATAGTGGTGATTTCTTCACGGACGAGCGCTTTTACAATATCGCAGTGCCCCAGTTTGGTCGTGGTAAAACGGTAAGAGGCAAGGATTTCGGGCGATATGGTGTGACGAGAGATCCACAGGATATGTATGCCTTCCGTGTTCCCAGCTTGTTGAATATCAGTGAGACAGCGCCGTATGGGCATACTGGTGCCTTCATGACGCTGGGGGACATCATTGAGCATCATCTTATCCCCCAGCGCTCACTGGCAGCGTTTGATTACACCTTGCAGCAGCTCCCGCAGTTCAGAAAACTCCCGGTTGTTTATGAGATGGCGCAAGAGAATACCGACCATGTATTCAGTGTCTATCGGCAGATAAATCATCGGAATGCCATGGAACAGCGTTGGGCCAATAATGATGTTAGAAAAGAAGCGATAGGTTATCTGGTCGCCTTTCTTGAGAGCCTGACAGACCCTTGCATTACGAATGCCAATTGTATGAAACCCTGGTTGCCCCAGGGACCTGCACCCGATCAAAACCGGCTGGATCCGACGATAGGGACGGCGTTTAACAATGAGCGCGACCTGCCTGAAATAGTGGATCCAGAGAAACCAGCCACTGTGGCCATTGCAAGACTGGGAGATGTGCCAGCATTCACACTGGATTGTGCTGTCAAGCCATCAAGTGAGCATGGGAGCGGTTTTGAAGAAGTCGGACTTGATATAGGGCTGGATACTTATCGTCAACTCAGTACGCAAGCCCAGCATGGCAGTGGTGAATCCCAGCAGGATATTACGTTTGAGATGTTGATGTTCACTGGTGGTATGGCGGTGGGGGATATCAACGGTGACTGTTTCACCGACCTGATCATCGATCAGGGCGATCAGGCTGCCGCCAAAACATTTCTCAATCAGGGTGATGGAACGTTCAGGGCACAGAAGACGGCCTGGAGCCTTCCGGCTGACGATGATCTGACGGGAGCCGTTTTAGCGGATTTAAATGGCGATGGTTGGCTGGATCTCTTTACAGGTAGCTTGCAGGCTGATAACCCGAAAGTGCTGCTCAATAATGGCAGAAACCAATGGTTACCGACAGGACATGCCGGCTTCCGTGTCAGCAGGGCGACGCTTGGGGCGAACTTTGGTGATGTTGATGGTGATCTGGATGCCTGGCTGGCACATTGGGACGCTATCAACCTGTTTGGGGCCGAAGAAGAACACTTATGGCTCAATAATGGCCATGGCGTGTTTACTGGTAAGGCGCGTGAGTTCAGGGTTGCAGGGCATATCAAGGAAAGGGACTTTTCGTTTACCCCCAATTTCGCTGATATTAACAATGACCACTGGCCAGACATGGTACTTACTGCTGACTTTATGACTAGCCAGTACTTTATTAATCAGCAGGGAAAGTCGTTTGAAAACACGACAGATAAACGTGTCATTCAGGACGATAATGGCATGGGGGCATCCATTGCTGACTTTGATAATGACGGTGATCTGGACTGGTTCGTGACCAGTGTCTACGTACCGGATGGTGTTTTAACACCTGAAATGGAGGGATTGCAGATCGGTGTTAAGGGAAATCGTCTGTATCGTAATGACACGGCAGAAAATGGAATCGTCCGTTTTTCGGATATTACCGACCAGGCCGGTGTGGCAGATGGCGGCTGGGGATGGGGAAGCTGTACGGCAGACTTCAATAATGATGGCTGGTTGGATATTTTCCATGTGAATGGTTTTCATGTGGATTTGCGTGAAACCCGCAAGGATCTGCTGTATTTGCTGGACATGTTGGGGCTTGAGGATTTTGAGCTGAAAAAACCTTACCCGTCATTTGAAGACTTCAAGCATAGTGTCTCAATGACATTCACAGGAAAGCAGTTGGCTGATCTTGAGGTCTTTTATTATCTGGCTACATTCCGGCAATTAACCCTCAAAAAGCTTAAGGCCTTCCGCAAGCAGCCATCCCGACTGTTTATCAACCAGAAAAACGGCACATTCAAGGAGATGGCGGCTACATATGGCATCAATGATACTGGTCAGGGGAGAGGTGTCAGTTGTTTCGATTATGACCGTGATGGCGATATCGATATCATCACAGCTAATAACACGGGAAAATTGGGCTTTTATCGCAATAAAATACACGGGAAAAATAGCCAATCGACCAACTTTCTGACCGTTAAATTGCTGGGAAAGGCTCCTAATCATCATGCCATTGGTGCACGTATTTATTTAGAGAGTGTATCGGGTACACAAATGCGTGAGGTGCGCATAGAAAATAATTTCATGTCTCAAAATCCCGTTGAAAGTCATTTTGGGTTGGGCAATGACAAACAGATAAAAGCTCTGCGCATTGTCTGGCCTGACGGGCAAGAAGAACGTATCACGAACCTGTCGGTCAATCAGATGCTGGTGGTTCGGCAGAAGGCTCAGGTGTCTCAGTGAGAGCGGCATGTGTTGGCAGCTTGAAGTGGTTATAGTTTTCCGGACACACAAACAAGGGTAATCTTGAAACCCTATTAAGGTGTGTGAGCATGTCGGAAAAGA
>NZ_BAABFL010000305.1:0-3659 GCF_039540975.1 Kistimonas scapharcae | reverse complement strand
GGCTTAATCCCGACAGATCTTCAGCTGATCAACTTAAGAAAGCGGCTTGAGTTGGGGCGACAACTATGTTGACAAACACCGAAGCGTTCCTGCCGATCCTGCTGCCACTCGCGCTGATGATGACCAAAACCTTCTACGGCATGCTGATGCCGACAGAAGGCATCGTGTGGGAAGGTCTGACCATTTTGGGCCAACCGGCTGTTGCCCTGCTGATTGGTTTGTTGCTGGCCGTCCGTACCTACCGTCGGGTTAAGCCTGGAGACAAGCAGGTAGCCACTTATGACGGCGTGTTCGGCGATGCCCTGAAAACCGCCGGCCAGATCACCCTGATTGTCGCTGTCGGCGGCGGTTTCGGCGGCCTGCTGAAAGCGTCGCCCCTGCAGGATGTGATGACCAGCCTGCTGGCCGGTTTCAACATCGGCCTGCTGGCGCCCTTTATCATCGGTGTAGTGCTGCGTACAGCCATCGGTTCCGCCAGCATTACCCTGCTGACCGGCGCCAGCATGATCGGCCCGATGCTGGGCGTACTGGGCCTGGGCTCACCGGAAGGCGCCATCATCGCGATGCTGGCCCTGGGCTCACCGGAAGGCGCCATCATCGCGATGCTGGCCCTGGGCGCTGGCGCGAGCATGATCGTCCACGGCAACGATAACTACTTCTGGATGGTCTCCTCCTGCTCCGGCATGAAGACGGAGACCGCCTTCAAACTGATTCCGAAGACCAGTGTCATCCTGTCACTGACAGCCCTGGCCGCCACCTGGCTGCTGAAGCTGGTGCTGATCTGACGCCCCTGAATGCACTGAATCAAACGACAACGCTTTACTGTTACTGAACTGAAGACCGAACCGGTTAACGAGGCATAGTATGACCAAGACCACCGAGCAATGGATCAACGAACATCCGCTTATCCAGGACATGGTTGAACTGAAGGAAACCCAGTGGTTCAACCCCGGTGTCACCACCCTGGAAGAAGCCCTGCCTTTCGTGGGCCTGAATCAGGACGATATCAACGACGCCAGCGCGCGGCTGGTTCGCTTTGCACCGTTTATCAAGACCATGTTCCCGGAGACAGAGTCGTCCAACGGTATCATCGAATCACCGGTCCGCGCAGTACCTGCGATGCAGTCTGTCATTGAAAACCGCTACAGCGTTAAGCTGCCCGGCCAGCTGCTGCTGAAACTGGACAGCCAGCTGCCCATCTCCGGTTCCATCAAGGCCCGCGGTGGTATTTATGAAGTGCTCAAGCATGCGGAAACCCTGGCCATCAACGCCGGCCTGCTGACCGAGCAGGACGATTACGCCAAACTGACCACCGATGAATTCCGCCAGTTCTTCAGCCAGTATTCTGTTGCTGTCGGCTCTACCGGCAACCTGGGGCTGTCCATCGGCATCATGAGTGCCCGCCTGGGCTTCAAGGCGTCTGTGCATATGTCTGCCGATGCCCGCCAGTGGAAGAAAGACATGCTGCGCGCCCACGGCGTTGAAGTGGTGGAATATGAATCCGACTACAGCATTGCCGTTGAAGAAGGCCGTCGTCAGGCGGAATCCGATCCGACCTGCTACTTCGTGGATGATGAAAACTCCACTAACCTGTTCCTCGGCTATGCCGTTGCCGCAAAACGCCTGAGAAAGCAGCTGGATGAAATGGAAGTTGTGGTGGATAAAGACCATCCCCTGTTCGTCTACCTGCCCTGCGGCGTTGGTGGTGGTCCCGGTGGTGTAGCTTTTGGTCTGAAGATGGCATTCGGTGATAACGTGCACTGCATCTTTGCCGAGCCGACCCACTCACCCTGCATGATGCTGGGCGTCTATACCGGCCTGCATGACGAAATTTCTGTTCAGGATTTCGGCATCGACAACATCACTGCCGCCGATGGTCTCGCCGTAGGCCGTGCATCCGGCTTCGTTGGCAAGGCCATGGAGCGCCTGCTGGATGGTTACTTCACCGTGACCGACGAGGAAATGTACTGCCTGCTGGCCCTGATGAACCGTCACGAGAACATTCGTCTGGAACCGTCCGCACTGGCGGGTGTACCCGGTATCGCACGCGTGCTGAGCGAAGAAGAAGGCTACAAGGCCCGCATGGATTTCAGTGAAGATCAGCTGAACAATGCCATCCACATTGCCTGGGCAACCGGCGGCAACATGGTGCCGATGGAAGAAATGCGCAGCTATATTCGCAAGGGGCGTGATTATCTCGCTGTCGAAATGGCGCACTGAATTAACAGGTTCTGAATACTGTTAGCCGGATAACGGCCTGCTGAAAACAGGCCTTTATCCTGCCAGAAGCTGAGCTTGCTCCTGGTTCATTTTTGACTTTTCGGGCTGACATTGAATAAATTCCAGCAAGCTTTTAGGGAAATTAAGCGCGACCGTACTGTCCAAGAATATCTTACCAATCCCACCTGCATACTGTCTTAGCAAACCTCTCACCACACGACGACACAAGCGTTCAAGAGGTAACGGCCTGACATCCAAATACTGCTTAATCTTTTTCAATGTCTCAATAGTGGCATTATCTTCAATCTCTGCATTCCATCGTCCAACATAAAACTCACTCTGTTGATCTTTTAATAAATCTCGTAATGTTCTTCCGCTGAAATTGGCATCCGTTCTATCAATATTCATATCCGCATCCAGCAAAACCCAAGATGCATTGATTTTACTGTAACCATCGTCATGATGAGGAAAACGAGCATTTTTAAGAAGGGATATAAACGGTGAATGATCTTGGGTATCAGCGCCATATTTAAGCAGTACGAGGGTGGTTTTAACACTTTTACATACATGTCGATGTAATGGTGTTTCGCCACTAGAATCTTTTAATTCCAAATTGGCTCCTTTTTCCAGCAACAATGCCGTGCACTCTGCCATGGATTGGGATTCACTGGGTTCTGCACCCACCATATGCAAAGGTGTCTGTTCATTGTTATCTACGTCATTGACTTTGGCACCTGCATCCAGCAATACCTGCACGGAAGGCGTGTTAACTACCCGAGCTGCAGCATGCAAGGGTTTCCGCCCCCTCATTCTTTCTACTGCTGTGATGTCGGCTCCTGCCTCCAACAACACCTTCACTGACGCAGCATTGCTGCAAGCAGCAAAAAACAATGGCTGTCTACCTAAATGATCTTCAATATCGTACTCAGCACCAGCCTCAATTAACAGACTGCACAGTCTTACTCCTTCAGAACCCTTTTTATTTGCAGCAAGATGCAAAGCTGTTGACCCATTATGACCTTGCTGATTAACAAAGTCAGCGTCTTGCTTCAGTAAACATTCGAGGATTTCTGGAACACAAAATTCGACAGCTTGATGTATATCTTTATAATTAAACATTATCTTACCACTAGCCCCTCCCTTTTCTATCAAAAATTTAGCGACAGGAAGATGACCTTTAATAATGGCGTAATTGAATGGCTTATATCCATAGTAATCTGTTCCTCCCTGTTTTGCATCTGCGTCGATTAATACTCTGACGGTGGAAAAAAACCCGCTTTGGGAAGCCATATGTAGCGGTGATCTATTCATTATATCCTTGATATTCGCATCCGCACCAGCCTTCAACAATTCATTGACCGGTGTTTGTCAACATAGTTGTCGCCCCAACTCAAGCCGCTTTCTTAAGTTGATCAGCTGAAGATCTGTCGGGATTAAGC
>NZ_BAABFL010000304.1:0-3349 GCF_039540975.1 Kistimonas scapharcae | reverse complement strand
CTGGGTTACATGGCTGCGCGAACCTGCCCCATGCCAGCAAGGCTTCTCAAGCTGGCTGAGCCACAGTGGTAATCAGGTAAAAGTATGCTGTTTGTAGTGGCTAAATCTATTTGCTATGACACTAACCGGTATTCGTATGCAGCTTGCAATGCAGGCAAAGGGACACACAGGGAGAGCAACAGCGCATTTCAGAAAGGTTGTATAGGGACTTTTTGTCTGAGTTAAACGGTCGCGCAGGGCGATGTTGTCCCTGCAATCATGTAGCTCTTCGCTTCCTGTAATTTCAGCATGTACCGCCTGTAAATCAGCTTCGCGTGGCCTATCATGTACTTGAAAATAGTCGCTAGCGCTCGTTGATTGTATTCTTGTTTCCATTGCAAATCATCCATTATTAATCATTCCTTTTAAAGGCAATTAATAAGGCAATATGCCCCATGGATAGTTCACACTTATAACTTCATCATCCTTTATTGTTTGCTTTTTTATAAACCATGGTTAGTAATTCTTAAAAACCTAATAGACAAATATTTAGTTTTTATCCCTGATAACACTTAAAACCCTATCAAATATACTAGATTTCACACATTAGCCTCACAAGAAAAACATTTAAACTATCAATTCTTATATTTTACATATAAAAACAAAGCCTTTTATCAACATGCAGCTCAAACTCACAACTATAATTATTTATAATTAGAATAGTAACGTGTTATTTTAATATAGAAATCGTGCATGTTAGAAATATACAAACAAAACAAAATAAGTTGGACATATATTTTTCAAGATCAGGTTCAAATAATGAATAACTTTCTACAGTATTCATAAAAAGCCTCCCGATTTCAGGAGGCTCTCAGGTAATCGTTTCCCATATATAAACGGCTAGGCAACTTGGATTGAACGTTTTCCATAACCTGATAACCAGGCAAAAGCGAGTGTTACCATAAAAGGAATCAACCAGCCCATACCCTGAGAAAACAGGGGTAACCAATGCTCAAGCGCTTGTATTGATGATTCTGCCAGCAGCCCTGCTGCTTTGGCGCCATCCAACAGAGCAAACAAAGCAACAACCGGGAAAATGATTCTGTAGGCGTATAAAGCATTGGGGAGTTTATGACGCACCAGAGCCAAAATAACCAACGCAACAGCCAGAGGATAAAGCGTAACAACAGCAGGAGCAGAAATGGCAATGAGTTGGGTTAATCCAATATTGGCGGTGATCGCGGAAACCAGCATAACGCCGACCAGCGCTACCGCATAGTTCAGTTTGAATTCACTGCTGAAGTAATGCGCGCAAGCAGAACCTACACCGACGGCAGTGGTCAGACACGCCAGAGTGATCGTCAGTGCCAGCAACAACTTCCCCGGCAAACCAAACAGTGCCGCAACATACAAGGCCAGGATTTGCCCGCCATTCGTCGCATTGGGGGCGATACTGTGACTGGTAGCACCCAGATACATCAACATGAGATAAACCAGGCTCAGGCCTATCGCCGCAATTATCGCTGCATAAATGGTATATCTCGCCATGGCTTTAGGCTCGGAAATCCCCAGCTGGCGAATCGCCTGACCAATAACAGCACCAAAGCCAAGGGCGGCAATGCAGTCCATGGTCATATAGCCCTGCACCAGGCCGTCAGACAAGGGGGCAGCCATTGTCGTTGCATGAATCATATCCTGTGGATGAGACAAGGTTCCCCAGGCAATGGCACAGAGCAATACAATAAGGGCAGGGGTCACCCAGCGACCCACCGCGTTGATCATAGCACCAGGCTTTAACGCCAACAGTAATGCCAGAGCGAAGAATACACCGCTATATAAGGCCAGTTGCCAGGCTTGAGGGGTATCCAGAAAAGGCACCATTCCCATCTCATAAGCCACCACGGCTACTCTGGGAATCACCAGTGCCGGACCAAACGCAATAAAGAGAATCAACCAGAATGCGCGGCTCCATTGCTTAGGCAGGAGTTCGGTCATTTCCCTGGAACCACCGGTCAACGCCATGGCAACCAGGGCCAGAAGGGGAAGTCCTACTGCGGTTAGCAGAAACCCGACGGCAGCAAACAGCAGTTCGGAACCCGCCTGTTGTCCCAGAATAGGAGGATAAATGATGTTGCCTGCCCCCAGGAACAGGGCAAAGGTCATAAAACCAAGGGCTATCAGGTCTTTTCGCTGCATTGATGACTCCATGTGTGAATTGGAGCCGGCTCTTGAGACGGGGCTGGAGAATTGTTGATACGTTCTGCCGGCCCCTCCAGAAGGGCCGGCCATACGTTGCCTGCCCTAAGGAATGACCTGGGAGACCACGACGACCACGACAACACTCACTGCCTGGTAGGCAGTGTTCACGATGTTGAGCTTTTCGTGACAATGAGTGTGCATAGTCGTTAAAGGCTTTGAAAAAAATACGTCTTTTTATCCTGAAGAATCAGCGCAGATCGAACAATAAGTATTAGCCGCCAGGTCTCAAGTTTCACACTTCAAAGGATTTAGCAGACAGAGTGGCAAAATCAATGTCTCTGCTGGATGCCGGCATGTCTGAGACTCTGGCAACAGAAACACAGGCTGATAAAAATACCGCTGAAAACAGAATAACAGCGAATCTGAACATTGTTTTTTCCTTATGTATTCTGATGATTATTGTTTTTTTGTTTCCCCTTCGCAGCTTACTACTCGACCATTAACGTCTATTAACAGCGATTAATAAACGGTAATGGTCATGTATTCCGCGAAGGCCTTTATGACTGTCAGTGGTACTTGAACCGATAGCTTTCCAGTGGGATATTTCCCGGATTGCCCGGAGAAACATGATACTCAATAAACGCATCATCAATGATCACAACATGCCACAGGTTAGATGTTTCCAGCTTCTCATCCACAGGCTTGTTAACCGGCTTCTTAATAAAGGTTTTCTCCCATTGTGCAGGTGTCATCTGCTCCGGTGTTTTGCCTTTGATATCCGCACTGATGATGTTGAAACGCTCAACACTGTCATGGTTGTAATCCCAATAGGCTGCCGGCAAATCAGCCATATCGATCGCTTTTTTCTGCAGGTTAAGCGCCGATTTGTAAGAACCTGACAGGTCATTATTCGCACGGGCAACATTAGCAATTGCCATCCAGTGACCATCAGTTTTGAACTCGGTCATCTGGTTAGCGGACACCTCAAAGGTGCGGGTGCCATTTTTATCGGTCAATGCATACCCCAGGCCTGCCGCGGGCTTCACGGCTTGCAGATAGACGATTGCCTTATCCACAGATCCGGCCTGTAGGAGCTGTTGACGTTTCACATTGGTAACCAGACAAAAGCACAAGCCAGAGCTACGACACTGACAAAGTTTCGCTTTAGCTT
>NZ_BAABFL010000303.1:0-3196 GCF_039540975.1 Kistimonas scapharcae | reverse complement strand
TCAGGCGGTAATGGGAACATGGGGATGAGCTTAGGCGGCAGAACGTGAAATCGCCTTATGTACCGGTTTTTGAGTACTTACAGTTTCAGGTATTAAGGCTTGCGGGCGTGATATGCAACTGGCCTCTCATACAGAGCATAGGATTCTCCGTTTTTTGGATTTAGCCAAGAATGTTGTCGAAATTAGAGAGCAGTTTCCCCTGAAGCGATCTCTAACCCTTGCCATTGCGGAAAAGCTTAAAATAAAGCATCCCAGTCAGACTGATTATAATACGAAAAAGCCCATTGCTATTTATATGACGACTGATTTTCTGGTTACTCTTCTCAATGAAAACGGTCAGGAGTATCATCTTGCTGTTTCAGTGAAACCCACCTCAGAACTTCGTGATGATCGAGTCTTGGCAAAACAAAAGATTGAATATGCGTATTGGTCTCTTCAAGGAATTAGATTTTCAATTATTACTGACCAGTCTTTTAATTCTGAAGTTAGTGATAATCTGGAACTCATTCATCAAAGTTACTGTACAGTAGAGCAGAATAAACTTTCTTTACCGGGAAGTGTAAATGTTGATGTAATTGAACACCATATTCTAAGCACTATAAAGTCAGCATCAGAAAATGAAACCATTTCTGAAATGTGCAAAAAAATAAATGCGTACCATGGCTGTTCCCCTGGCGTTACTCTAACAATTTTTTATCGTATGATTGCTGTCAGAAAGATTGATATAAACATGGTGAAACTGTCTATCGGTGCACAGACAGATGTTTTGTCACTAAAAAAATATTTGGTATCTTGATATGAATAGCAGCATTGAAATCTTTGAAAACCATATTATTGAGCTAGCTCATGGTGATGACGGTACGGACAAAGAAAATGTGTCTGCATACCGTGTTTTATGGAGGGATGAAAAAAAGCTTGTTTGGATTAATATTTTTGATAACAGTTTTCCTCAGCAGCTTGATATTGCTTACATTAAGAGGAAAATCGAGAGCAATGAAGGTTCAGTCATAAAAAATGACCCTTGGCAAAGGCTTTATGATCTTAACCTAGATATTGATAAAAAAAATGATACGGTAGAAGAAGCAGAAAAGAAAAAAAAGAGAGTCAAAATCAGGGATAAAAGGTTTGAGGCAATAAAGCCTTACATCACTAATGAGCCTGAAATATATACAGAAAAAGGTAGAGGCGTTGCCTATAAAAGCTCAGATTGCTCTCCAAAACAACTGATTAAATATTTAAAGCTCTATTGGAAGAGAGGAAAAACTATAAATGCACTGCTCCCAGACTTCAATCTTTGTGGTGTGGAAAAAGATCCTGATCCGCACAGACCGAAAAACAAAAGAGGGCCGAAATATATAAAAAAAGATATAACAGGCAGAGTGTTAACAATTGAGGATTATAAAATCTTTGATAAATATATAAAAAAATACATAGACATCAAAGGTATGGCTGTAACGTCTGCTTATGGCCTGATGAAAGAAAAGGAGTTTAAATTTAGACAAATCTTGAATGACGACAAGAAAATTGAAAGAATTCAATTAACTGATAATGAAATCCCATCCAGAGATCAATTCAAAAAATATTATTACAGGCTTAAAGGCGTAGAAGCCAGAGAGAAAAACAAAATTGGCATAAAGTCGTACAAAATGAATAGAAGAGCTAAGGTCGGCGCAGTCAAATCCCGGGGACCTGGCTATAATTTTGTCATTGATGCAACAATCATTGATTATTATGTTCGCTCTCATTACCCGCCATACAATCTTATTGGACAGCCAGTGTTCTACATTATTATTGACGTATATACACGCTTCATAATTGGCTGGTATATGGGGTTAGGTAAGCCATCAGGTGACGCTGCTGTTATGGCCCTACTGAGTATGGCATCAGATAAAAGAAAACTACTGACCGCCCTAGGATTTACTGATGATGATCATATTGATGAATTATGCATGATTTGTGGTATTCCTAAAGCATTAACTATCGATCAAGCTGAATTAAGAAAAAATCTCACTGTGAATCTTACAAAAAACCTTGGAGTAACTATTTCTGAGGTAGTTGCTAAAAGGCCAGACTGGAAAGGAGTAATTGAAACCCGATTTAACATTTTGCAAAACTGGGAGGAAATGTACGATCCTAGCCGAGGAAATTACAACAAGAAAAAGTATGGTGATCCTGACATGAGACTAAAGTCCATCAAAACATTTGATGAAATGTATCTTGACTTTATCGACCTAATCCTGATGCACAATCAATTATCAATCAGCAATCCTTATTTACTTGACAACCTAGCGGTAATGGAGGATGTTTCCCCAAGACCTTTTGAATTATTCAGACACGGCGTTGAATCAGTAGGTGGATGCCTCAGGCACTACCCTGAAGATATCGTTAAGCTTAATCTTTTACCAAGAGACTCTGCAACGGTAACACCAAGAGGGATTAAGTTTAAAGGTCTTTTTTATACGCCCCTGACGGACAACTGGGAAGAAATACTTGTTGCCTCTAAGCCTAGAAAACAGGCAAAGAGGAATCCTGAAAACTCTATTGAAATCTGCTTTAACAATAATAGTATTGATCATATCTACATTCCTGATAAAAATGGAATGAAATATGTGAAGTGCACGATTCAAGAAAGATGTTTGAGAACCGTTCAACCTGAACTTGAAGAAGGGATCTCTAGCATTCGATCTAACTCAATTTCAGGGTTTACATGGTATGAGTGGCAGGACTTTCTGGATGTACAGGCAGCTAATAGAGAGGATGATTACGCTATCGATGATAAGATAAGGGCTAAATATGACAACCGCCTTTCTGCAAGGGCTGAAAATTCGAAAAAGGCGACGAATGAATTAACGAAGCATCAATCAAATAGAGAGTTTCTGGCTGGCGCCAGTGAAAGAAAGAAGGAACTTGCTGAAGAACAAGCTAGAGCAAATACTATTGAGTTATCAGACCCTGAAGATAGCTCTTTTGTGGAATATTGCAATGACGACTGTAATCCTGTTGATGATACAGATTTCGAACCTGATTACAGCAGCCTTATCAATGAACAAATGAAAAACCATTCTCAGAAGTAGGTATGGAAATGGCTGACTTAACGAACAACCTTGAAAACTAGTAAGTACTCAAAAACTCCTGTGCAGACCACATGGCAGCCAGCATGAGGCGTATTCGATAATATTTGCCAGTCTCGGAATTG
>NZ_BAABFL010000302.1:0-3143 GCF_039540975.1 Kistimonas scapharcae | reverse complement strand
GGGTCATTGATTACTCACTGACCACCCCCTGTTTAAGTTGGAAATTTCAGAAGAGGCGACAACTATGCTGGCACAGGGGGGTTATTTAAAAACTTTCCCCACCACAGATGCCATCACTACCCATTCGGCAATGAAGAGCTGGTGCTGATTCGCTCAGGTGGATGAGCAATGGTCATGATGGTATTAAAAATGAATCATCGCTGGCTGTTCTATGCATGAGAGCCCCGTTTACAGAGACCTTAATCCGTGAGTTTAACGAGAGTGAAAATGGCTGAAAGCCTTGCAGTATATGGCTTACAGACAGAATTTAGATTAATCATAAATGCACCCATTTGGTGAGTTTTCAAATAGTCATTTATTTGCTGAGAAGCCTTGCTATATCAGCCTTTTAGCCATTTTTATCTCTGCCGAAGTCACGGACTCAGGAGAGAGTTATTGCCCATGTTTTCGGTCATAGGATGAAAAGACTTTGATGAAGCTGATAGAGTTGGTCAAACCCTATAATTTGAAGTTCTTCTGCAGTCTTGCTCCAGTTTCTTATATTTTTTGTTGTTAAAATCCTAGAATGAATAAACTCAATATTATTGAAACAGTTGGTATTCTATTTTTGCTATGCTTTCCTTCTGTCGTATATGTTTCATTGGGATCGTTCTCTTACGGCTTGTTTTTTGTTTCATTGCTATTTCTTGTTCGATTTTTCAAAGAGTTGGTTTTCATTGACAAAAAAATTCTTACTTTAGCTTTCTTTTTACTTTGCTTAGGTTTGTATTCAACCCTTCTAATTATTGATAGAGATGCAATATCAAAACCTATTATTTCAGCAATAATTCTTGTATTGATTATAATTATATTCTCTGTTCTTGTTGATAGAGTTCTTATTACGAATCGAACTGATTTCAATAGACTTGTTAAAAATATTTATCATATATTTTTGGTGATAGGTTTTTTGGGGGTATTTAATTTGACAGCATTTGGTGCTTATTTGGATCTAAATAAGCCAGTATTCCCTTTTGCAGAGCCTAGCCATTTTGCATTAGCCTACTTTCCATTCAGCTTGTTATATATGTTAAAGGAAAAGTCTAATGCATTTCTAGTTTTACCTATTACATTAATTTTCGGTATCTCCTTTCCAAATCTAACATTTGTTATTATCTTTTTTATACAGCTTTTGATTTTAGCCCCATTACGTTATCTGTTTTTTAGCTTTACTTTAGTGCTTTGTATTTCATTACTCATACCATTCCTAGAATTTATAGATTTTGATTATTTTACAAGTAGAATAATATTTGATCCGTCGAATATGAATATTTCTAATTTAGTTTACCTGAAAGGCTGGGAAGCTGCTTATATAGCACTTTCTGACTCATTCTTTTTAGGAATGGGTTTTCAGAATATGGGGTTTGAAAGGACAGGGTATTACTCAGATCTCCTTTTTTTGATTTATAAAGGGGAGTTAAATAGATATGATGGTTCTTTTTTAGCATCAAAAATAATAGTTGAATTTGGTTTTCTAGGTGTTTTGTTTTCTATATTTGTCACTTGGCAGAGCTTAAAGTCTTATCTATTTCTGCGTGCTACAAAGTTTTGTGAAGGGGATTTAGTATCTATAATTTACGCAGTTGTTACACTGGCCGTATTTGTTGAGCTTTTTTTTAGAGGGATTAGTTATTTTTCTCCAAATTTTATTGTTTTTCTAGTTTTAGTCGCAAAAAATTCTATTCCATTTAGAAATAAATTAAATGCTTCTTAATTTCGGTTTTGGAATTTAACCGTTTAGTTGTGTTGAAGTATCTTAAATACGTACCTGTAAAGCTTGTTCAATAATAAGTATTGCTAATGAACAAGCTTTACTGGTATAAAATTAATGAGAAACAATCGGTATAAAGGTTTCTTGTTCAGGAAGTGATATGATCTACATAATGATTCCTATTCTTTCTAGTGAAATTGATGTTTTTTTTTTAGAAAGAATGAAAAACTTATTGGCCAGAATCAAAAAACGCACTGATGACTTTAGTTTTATATTTTGCATACAGTATAAAGCTATAGAGAAAAAGTGTGAGTCAAATATAAAAAAAATATTTACTGAAAACTTAGTTATTTTGAACTCAGAGACTATTGGTGTCTCTGTAGCTAGAAATAAATGTTTAAATTATGCGTTATCACTAGCAGCAGATAATGATTGCTTATACTTTTTGGATTCTCAGATATGGGTCAGTAGTCATTTTCTAGAATATATGCTTGTTTTTGCTGCTTCAAAAGATGATGCAATGCTTGGTTGTTTTCAGTTCGTTGATCTAACGTTTCTTGATTTTAATAATGAGCCATTTAAGCTTAATAAAAAAACCACAATTCAGCATGAGTCAATAAGAAATTTTAAAAAGAATACGTTATCGGATGATGTAAATTTTATAAAAAATTGTACAATGTCAAGATGGCTTTTCAAGGCGAATTTATTGAAAAATTCCAGTTTTAACGAGACTCTTGGCCCTGGTGATAAGACAACGATAAAGTCTGCAGAAGACGTCTACTTCTTATATGAGTTGTCTAAAAATAAAAAATTTAATGTTGTGAATGTACCATATTATGTATACCGAGAGTCTAGGCCTAAGGACTTATCTAAGCACACCTTATATGCAAAAGGTTACGGTGCAGTATTGGCGTTTCTATTTAAAAATGAACCTAGAAAATATGCCTTGACCATGTTTTTATACCTTGTCAATACTCTAAGATTTTTTTTTATAAACTACAAATTAGCCAGTGTCAGGCTTTCTAGTTTGTTTATTGATCTTAATGAGCATGTTACAGACACAAGTAAATGATTGCCAGCTCGGTATTATTGCGTTATTGCGTTGTCTGTCTTAGTGATCGTATGAAATGTAGATCCAGGGAAAACGCATGAAACCCCGCGCTATTACTGGCCTCAGGCACCATCGACCTCTGCGGTAGACAATGGCGATCCGGCCAGAACCCGCTCCAGATAGTCGGTACTCATCATGGTGCACCTCGTTTTTCGCTGAATGCCACCTTTGAAGGTTTTTTCATTCTTTAGCAAGTTAAGGGCCCCCTGTGCCAGCATAGTTGTCGCCTCTTCTGAAATTTCCAACTTAAACAGGGGGTGTCAGTGAGTAATCAATGACCCGCTA
>NZ_BAABFL010000301.1:0-3111 GCF_039540975.1 Kistimonas scapharcae | reverse complement strand
TGAAAGCATGAGCGGTAGCAACATACTGCGGATTTTCAGGCTTGGTTCAAGGCTTTCAATGAAACGTCAACAGCCCCTAAAGTCTAATAAATCTTTGGCAATGGATGCTGCTTTCTCGTGATGAAATCAATGACAGTACAGCGGAAGCTGCCATATCATGCTTTGCATTCACTCGTTGAACGGTGTGACTGGAAGGAGCGACACAACCATGCACACAGAGATTAAGGGAGCGCCAGCCTTTGCCCATCTGGCGGTTGTGTTGGCGCCTGGCGAGCGTGTGATCGCTGAATCGGGTGCCATGTCGAGCATGGATGCCGAGCTTGCGTTGAAAGCAAGGATGAATGGTAATCCCTTCAGTGCGTTGATGCGTAAATGGCTGGGCGGGGAAACGTTTTTTCTCAGTGCGTTCAGTAATCCCGGCAGTGACAATCAACGTCTGGTGCTGGCGCGGACGACACCGGGCGATATTCGTGAGGTGTCGCTTAGTGATGAATGTCTGTATCTTCAGGCAGGCGCTTTTCTTGCCTGTACCGACAGTATCAAGATCGGGCTTAAATGGGCGGGGTTTACGTCCTTTCTGGCGCGGGAAGGACTGTTCAAAATCGCAGTGAGTGGTACCGGACGAGTCTGGTACGGTGCCTATGGCGCGCTGTTGGAAAAAGACGTCGATGGTGAAATGATTGTCGACAGTGGTCATTTGGTAGCCTACGGGCCAGGGATAAAACTGAAGTTACGCCTTGCCGGTGGGCTGTTTTCCAGTTTCTTTGGTGGTGAAGGGTTGGTAATGCGGGTTGTTGGCAAGGGCCGGATTACACTGCAAACCCGAAGCCTGGGCGGACTGGCCGGCTGGCTGAATCCAAAACTCCGGGGATAATGCTATGGATGTTGTATTGCAACATGGGCCCGGGAATGCCGTTGCGCGGCTGATGCTGTCGCCGGGAGAAACCTGTACCGCAGAAGCCGGCGCCATGATTGCCATGAGTGGCAATATGGCAGTGACGACCACTACCCATAAGAAAGGGCAAGCTGGCCTGTTCAAAGCAATGAAGCGGATGGTGGCCGGTGAATCCTTTTTTCTGAATCACTTTGAGCCACAACAGACGACCGGTGAAGTCTGGCTGGGGACAACGCTCTCAGGTGATATGCTTTCGCTGGATCTGGACAGTGGGCTGGTTGTACAGGCGGGTTCCTTTGTCGCCTGTGAGCACTCGGTTGACATGGATCTCGGTTGGCAGGGCATTAAAAACCTGATGTCTGGTGAAAGCCTGTTCTGGCTGCATATGTCTGGCAGGGGCAAGCTGGTACTCGGTGCCTTTGGTTCCATTTATCCGATTGATGTCGATGGGGAGACATTGGTGGATACCGGTCATATTGTCGCATTTGATGATTCCCTGGATTTCTCGTTAAGCAAGGCCGGTGGCAGTTGGCTGCATTCCTGGCTGGGGGGGGAAGGTCTGGTCTGCCGGTTTAAAGGGCGTGGCCGGGTCTGGTGTCAGTCGCACAGTCCATCAGGGTTTGGTCATCGCCTGACACCCCTGTTACGGCCAAGAAAAGCCTGAGGAAGACGACTTATGTCAGTAGAAAAGATGCAGGGCTATCCATTTGCCCTTACCGGCCAACCGGATTACAGCTTCCTGACCGTACAGGTACCAGCCAATGAAACACTGAAGGTTGAAGCCTCTGCCATGGCGACAATGGACAGCCATATGCGGATGAAGACCAGGCTTCGGGGTGGCATAGGACGGTTGATGACCGGTGAATCCCTGTTTATTAACGAATACACGGCGGCAGACGCCAGCGGTGAAATCGGGATTGCACCCGGTTCACCGGGTGATATGGCCCACGTGTTTCTCAATGATGAATCGATCTATCTGCAGAGCGCCGCTTTTGTGGCCGCCACTTCAGGGGTTGATATTGAGACAAAATGGCAGGGGCTGACTCGAGGTTTTTTCTCCGGGGAATCGCTCTTTTTGATCCGTTGTCGTGGGCAGGGTGATCTTTGGTTCAACACCTATGGGGCGATGATTGAGCGGGATGTCACGGAGGATTATGTGGTCGATACTGGCCATATCGTTGCCTTTACCGACGGGCTTGATTACGAGATCAGTAAACCGAGCGGCTATAAATCCCTGTTTTTCTCAGGTGAAGGGTTTGTGTGTCGCTTTTCCGGGCAGGGAAAGATTTGGATACAGACCCGTCAAGCGAGCGCCCTGGCTGCCTGGGCAGAACCGTTCAGGCGAATAATCAAGCAGAAAAAGGACTGATCTGAAATATTCAGACATGGTCCTTAGTCACTACCATTCAAAGGTCGGCAAGAGACCTTTCAGGTATTTGGTAGAAAAATAATCAAGGCTTCTAAATCGCAGGGGCCTTGGTTCAACGAATAAATGCGAACGATAAAAGTGTTAGCAGATAGGTGATCAGATCGCCTATATCACTAGCCAATGGCCTGCGGAGAGGCTCCATTTCACCCTTGCCCCACTCTTTGCGCATCTTTTGATACTCTCTGTAGAGTAACTGGTCATCAAAGAACGAATAAAATCAGCATAAATAACATTTTGTTCTCGAAATATAGAGATGGATTAATGACTGAGACAGTGTGTGAACACAATGTTATGGAATAATTTTGTACTCTTTGGAAACCGAAACCTATTTGTTTTTCTTGATTCTCATTGTTAATTTTCCTGAGTGGATTGTCATGAGCTTTTTTCCATTTAATGGACTAAATCCTTGTGTTTATTAAATTGTTAATTCCGAGGTTGATTATGGCAGCTAGTACACGTTTTGTTGATATGGGGACAATTCCTTTCACAGGTACACAACATCCTTCATCATTGAGTAGCACGAGAGAGTGCTCTGCAGAGGTTGATCCACTTATTCCTAGAGATAGAGAAGGTACTGTTAGCCAGCTTCTAGATGGTTTTGCAAAAAGATGTATACGCCCTGTTCGTCAATCAAAATTAAGGATGCCAGAGAAGTTATCGAAACTGTACGACTTAGTATCCTGTAATCTTGGGCCTATGAAAATATTGTAAGTACTCAAAAACTCCTGTGCAGACCACATGGCAGCCAGCATGAGGCGTATTCGATAATATTTGCCAGTCTCGGAAT
>NZ_BAABFL010000300.1:0-3069 GCF_039540975.1 Kistimonas scapharcae | reverse complement strand
TTCCGAGACTGGCAAATATTATCGAATACGCCTCATGCTGGCTGCCATGTGGTCTGCACAGGAGTTTTTGAGTACTTACGTTTGCCGCGGGGCAAGACAACATTACGCTGGAAACCATGCAATACATCAAGAACTGGCTTGATAGTCATATCCCAAATACGGATCGCCAGTATGGGCCTTTTCTTACAGGAATCTAAATAAAACCTGCAGGATATCCATGGCTCCCGGTAGTTTTAATCAGCGTACGTTTCCCCGGCATCTCGACATTCAGAGCCGGGGAAACTGTGTGATTATCATCGATGATAGTGAAGCGGTTCTTTCTCTATATCACGATGTACGGAGTGTTAATGAGAAACTGCCGCTTTCAGCCAATCTGACACATTTCATTCACGGTGAAGCTTGCGACTAAACTATCAGCTTCTTCCATATAGGCTTTCAGATGAGCTTTATTCATATGGACTTGCCATAAAGCGCGTGACTCCCAGTTCTCATAGAAAACAAATACTGCCGGGGTTTCATTGTCCTGATGCAGGTCATATTGTAGACATCCAGCTTCCTGACGGCTGGGTTCAATGAGCTTCAACAGGGCTGCTTTTAGCTGATCGACCTTTCCCTGTCGGGCTTCAATGCGGGCGACAATGGTTAAGGGTTTGCGCATGATGAATCCTCGGATGCTGGGTTATTACGGAAGACTGAATCAGTAGCGATTAGCTGAGTCATGTCTCATACACTACCCGCTAACGATGGAGAGATACCCTCCATCGTTAGACAATAGAACAGTAGTTAACCTGGCGATGTTAAAAGCCTTCAAGCACAACCTTTCCGACAGTCTGGTGGCTTTCAATATGTGTATGGGCCATTTTTAGGTTGGCGGCATTGATGGCACCGTAATGGTTACCCAGCGTCGTTTTTAGCAGGCCGTCATCAATGAGACTGGCGATGCTATTCAGGAGATCATGCTGTTTTTGTATATCCCATGTCTGGAACATCGAGCGGGTATACATGAACTCCCAGTGCAGGGAGAGGGATTTGGCTTTCAGCTTCATGATATCAATGCCGTTTTCCGGATCATCAATCAGCGCCAGCTTGCCCTGCGGTGCCAGCACCTCGACCAGCTGCTCAAAATGCTGATCTGTATGGGTGAGGCTGATGATATGGCTGACATCTTCAATACCCACCGCCTTGAGCTGTGGCAGTAATGGCTGGGAATGATCAATGACATGGTTGGCACCCCGTTCACGAACCCAGGCCTGGCTTTCCGGACGAGATGCGGTGCCAATCACGATGGCACGGGTCAGTTTGGCAGCCAGTTGGGTGAGGATAGAGCCAACACCGCCGGCGGCTCCCATAATCAAAATGCGAGGCTGTGGAGTGCCATTTGTGACGCTTTCACTCTGACTGTTGCTTCCAGGTAGACGCGGGGTAAAGCCAAGACGGTCAAACAGCAGCTCCCAGGCGGTGATACTCGTTAACGGCATTGCAGCGGCTTCTGCGCTGGATAAGGTTTTGGGCTTCAGACCAACAATGCGCTCATCCACCAACTGATACTCGGCGTTGGAGCCGGGTCGGGTCAGATCTCCGGCATACCATACCTTGTCGCCTTCCTTGAATAGTTCGACGTGGTCGCCTGTCGCAACCACTTCACCGACGGCATCCCAGCCCAGAATTTTGTATTGTCCTGCTTCCGGGGAGACGGTGGCTCGTATTTTGGTGTCTACCGGATTGACCGATACGGCTTTCACTTTGACTAACACATCACGGCCCGATGCCTGAGGTGTTGGTAATTCAATATCGGTTAATGCATCGCTCTGATCAATGGTCTGGGCTTTTAAGTATCCAACGGCTTTCATGGAGGGTTCTTCCTGTCATCTGTTAGCGTTTAAGCAGAATAGGCTGCGGTGTAAAACTATTATTGGACACCGGATGAATGATATAAACGCGGCAATGTTTTAAACATATTCAAAATATTTTTGATAATGAATACCGGCGATCTTGCCCTTTTTGTCCACACTGCCGACAGTGGCAGTATCACCCGCGCGGCTGAACTGCTGGATATGAGCACTGCAGCAGCCAGTGCAGCCCTTAAGCGCCTTGAAAAACAACTGGGTATACCGCTGTTTATCCGTTCTACACGACAGCTGCGGATTACTGCGGAAGGTGAGCGTTTCCTGGTTTATTGCCGTGAAGCACTGACCAGCCTTGAGGCAGGCAGAGCGTCCATGCATGCACTGGAAGGAAAGGTGGCAGGGGAATTGCGGGTTTCTGCGCCATCGGATCTGGGGCGTAACCTGCTGTTAGACTGGATTGACGAGATCATGGAGGAACATCCTGATTTATCAATCAACGTTCTGCTAGGGGATTCGATTGCGGATTTCTACCTGGACCGAGTGGATCTGGCGATTCGTTATGGTAACCAGCCGGATTCATCCATGGTAGCTTTCAAGCTGGCGACCATTGAACGGATCGTGTGTGCTTCCCCGGCCTATCTGGCAAGGTTTGGTATGCCTGCAAAACCTAATGATCTGTTAAAACATAACTGTTTACTCTTTCAGCTCAACAACCGCCTGAATGATGTCTGGGAATTTACCGCTCAACAGAAGGGGAAGTTGGAACATTTTAAAGTCAGAGTGTCCAGTACCCGCTGTGCCAATGATGGGGATGTTGTTCGACGGTGGACCGTTGCGGGAAAAGGCATTTCCTTTAAATCACGACTTGATATGGCCGTAGATCTTTGTGCAGGACGGGTAGTGAGAATATTGCCTGAGTATCAGTCTTCAGGTGTGGATTTGAATCTCATCTGTCCGACCCGTCAGCAGATAACACCGGCGGTATTGTTGTTAAGGGACAGGTTCAGGGTAAAGTTTGCTGAATGGTTGAGGGTATAACCGGTTTGGATCTGAAGGGCGGATGGCCTGGTAAGCATTGACCTTGCGACGGGTATGTAATGTGCTGTGGCCTCCGCACCAAAAACAACTCTTGGCTTTAAGTACCTTAAATCCCGCTTAACCTTGGGAATGTGAGCAAGCTGGCCGTACTTTTGGCAACAGAGTACAGTTTTTGCACAAAACG
>NZ_BAABFL010000299.1:0-3066 GCF_039540975.1 Kistimonas scapharcae | reverse complement strand
AAGATTGAGAAACTGTTGTTGCTCCATGACAACCTCCCATATTTATGGGCGCTATGGGACATTACACCGTCATTATAGTGCTACCCGATGTGTGACTTTTTCTGACAATAGTTCGAGGGGCATGACCACTGTCTAATATTTGTTCGCTAAAACACACCAGACAGTGACCGCCATGCCCCTCGAAGAGTTTATCACTCACGTCTTCTGCCTGATCGACGATTTGTACATTTCCATGTTTCCGGAACCAATCTGGCGAAGAGGATTTGCACCAAAACTATCTGATAGTGAGGTTATTACCATGGAGATTGTTGCAGAATGGCAGGGAATCCATGCAGACAAGGCAATATGGGCATATTGTCGTCAATATTGGTCACACCTTTTTCCCTCTATTCCTGATCGCTCTCAATTTACCCGACAAGGGGCCAACCTCTGGCGTGTTAAACAAATGATACAGGAAGCTCTGGTCAAGACGTTGGATGCGGACTGTTCAGACTTGCACATTATTGATGGATTTCCCATAGAAGCTTGTGTGCGAACCCGAGCAGCCAGGAGCAAGGCTTTCAAAGGTGAGGCCGGGTTTGGATACTGTGCTTCGAAGAAGAAACCTTTTTATGGCTTTCAGGGGCACCTTCTTATTGATGCCAGGGGTATTCCTGTCTCGTTGCAGCTGACGGCAGCCAACGTTGATGAACGTGACGTGGCATACGACTTTCTGGAGAAATTATCCGGCATGCTGCTTGGTGACAAGGGATATATACGCCCTGAACTCAAGAGTGACTGCAATGCTCTGGGAATAGATCTACAGACACCTCTGCGATGCAATATGAAAGATGAGCGTCCCAAGTCTTTTGTGAAAAGGATCATGCGTGTGCGGCGGCGAATTGCAACAGTAATAGGGCAGCTGGCTGAATACTTCGATATAGAGTCGTGTGGTTGCCGAGACATGTGGCACCTGACAAGCCGCATGGCTCGAAAGATACTTGCCTATACAACGGGTATTTATCTGAACATTCAGGCTGGAAAAGACCCCATGCAGTTAGAAGGGCTTATCTCAGCCTGAAAGTCACACATCGGGTAGTGCTATATGGTCAATCCACTATTAACAAAAACACCGCCTGTTGCTTTAATATTGAGCAGGTTCAGGCCATGGGCAGTGGTAGTAATTGTCTGAGATGATATGATCAAAATCGGACTTGAACATTGGTTTTAGTGTTTTTGTATTGCTAACTCTGAATATAATGTCTGAAAAGAAATTTTGGTCAAATCTGATGGTAGATTTACCCAGGTCAGTAATATCAAAATACAAACAGCGTAGTGCGGTATAGCGGGAGTAACTGACTACGATTCTGGTACCAACGGGAGCCTTTATGATTTGCGTGTTTCCAATACTGCCACCTCTTATAAGACTCAATTTATGGTAGGGTGTATCTGGGTTTCCATATCGAATTTCTGTATTGCTTTGACGAAGCCAACCGGGAGATAGAAGTCTCAATTCATCAATGGTGATTGTTGCATTGTCGTTAGTCTCATGTTCTATTGTTTCAGAATAAATATCGTCTTCAAAGCCAGCGATGCTTATAGAGGGATATATCATCATTGTTATTAAATAAATAAAGCTTGATATGTGAAGACTGCTTCTAATACTTTTGAAAGATGACATCTTTAGGCTCCTTTATATGATTAAAATGAGGAATAATTAGGTTGGCAGCCTTTTTCTTCCCATTAATGCAAGAGTCTAATGAAAAGTAGAAGGGAGGTATTGCAGGTGCAAGTAAAACGATAGACATCAGTACGTTAAACGATAACGCCTGACATAGGATATATCAGTTATTTGCAACGCAATAAATCTGACCTTGAGTCGCCGTAAGGGGGAAACGTTGATATCGCTCAATAAAACCTTGCATCATGCTCTTGATTACGGAAAACCGTAATAGGATTTCGTCAATCTGATCCAGATAATCCACCCCGTACTCCGGAAGTGGATGGGATCTGGTGGTCCCCTTGGTCTTCAAAACCAATGCGAGCCGCGAAGGCTCTGGTAGGTTCGATTCCTGCTCCTTCCGCCACTTTATTTCGTATAAAGCCTGTAAAATCAATAGGTTGCATTCAAACGACCGTTTGAAATGACAAAAAGTGTACAATGCTTTTCGGTCAGTTTCGGTGACAATTTGCCACCCTTTTGCCATTTTTTTGCCATTTTTTGCCAGACCAGTGTCGCTTATTGGGTGAAGACCCTACTAAACGACCGTTCAAAAAACGAATTTTGTATGCAAAAAAGAAAGGCCGCGAAAAGCGGCCTTCAGGGAAGGGTGATGTGCTATTTTTCGGCGGGTGTGTGGAACATTTCAACGGCCCGTTTGCCCTCGCCCCGATCTTCGGTGGGTATCCACTTTGCGTAGTGCTTGTAGATCATTTCCAACGTCTCATGACCCATCTGTCTTTGCACCCATAAAGGCGTTTCTCCGGACATGAGCATCATGCTGGCGAACGTGTGTCGTGTCATGTACGGTTTGCGGTAGCGGACCCCTGCTTTTTTGAGGGTGGGCTTCCAGTGATCTTCCCTGATTGAGTCATCACCGCTGAACCGTTCGCGTGTTGTGGGATTCAGGAAGACATACTCACCCTGGAGGAAGGAATGCTGCTTTTGTCGTTTGAGTGCGTCGAGTGCCGGTTTGCGTAATGTCACAAGGCGAATACCGCATTTGCTTTTGGGTGGTTCTACTTTGCCTTTGCTTGCGCGGGTGATGACTTCTTCAACTGAAACTTCTTCGGTGACAAAATTGATGTGACACCAGCGCAGGGCAATTAGCTCGCTTGTCCGTAGGCCGGTCCAGAACGCAAATTCAAACAGGTTACGGACTTCGGGGTGTCTACAGGCGTTGAGTATTGCGGCGATTTCTTCTTTGACGAATATGTCGTGATGGAGGGTGTTTTGTTTATCTCTTTTCGCTTTCCTCCCCCGCTTTTTAAGCCGGAAGCCAGCGAGTGCATATTCTGGTTTACTTGAACACCGATTCTGGTCTACTTGAACACCCCCGTCACCTTACGTATTGGCGAGCCTGATTT